>JAYVAE010000001.1:0-33169 GCA_043751115.1 bacterium
TTGTTCCCGTGTTAGATCACTGGGGTATTTTTTAAGCATAGATTACTACGTAACCTTGATAGTAAAGGGGCTACTGTGCTTTTAGTGTAGTACTGGGTGTGGAGAAAAGATAGTGGATGGGTTATAAGTCTCCTATATTCAAGTTTAATGAAAGCAATGAAGGAAGCGAAGATATGATTTCTTTGTGAGGTGGCACATGTTGAGTAGTATTTTTCAATACCCGTTGTTTGCATGAATGTTGTGTGGTGAGAGTGTGCGTAGGTCCTAATTAATTTATTTCTTATCTAAATGTGATGATAGACTTCTAATTCCTTCAAGCACCTCAACTGGCAAAGCAAAGATAACTGTTTTTGATGGGTCGCCATTTATTTTTTCTATTGTCTGCAAGGTTCTCATTGAAAGACCGCCCGGAGTGGAACTAAGGATTTTAGCTGCTTGCGCTAAACGTTCGGAAGCTTGAAATTCTCCTTCGGCTCTAATAATGATTGCTCGTCGTTCTCTTTCAGATTCAGCCTGCTTTGCCATAACGCGTTTCATATCAGCAGGCAATTCGATGTCCTGTATTTTTATGTCAGTAACTAATAAACCCCAAGATTGTGTAGCGTTCACAACAATTTTCTGAATTGCTTCTGCTGTTTGTTCTCTTTCTGAAAGTAGCGAGTCAAGCTCAATTCCACCAATGACATCACGGAGAGCGGCTTGAGCATATTGAGAAACGGCAAGTGTATAATCTTTAATATTCAAAATCGCGTTTTCTGCGGATGTTACTTGAAAATATACAACTGCATTGATACCTACAGGAACATTATCTTTTGTAATAACTTCCTGTTGGGGGATATCGGTAGTAGTAATACGCATATCAATCTTTGTCATTTTCTGAAAAACAATAAGAATCCAAGTTAATCCTGGTTGTCTTGTACTTGTATATTTTCCAAGCGTTAATACGACACCACGTTCATATTGATTAATGACTCTCAGACCAAATAGAATAATCAAAACCACTATTACGAATAGCCCAATTAAAAGTATTTCCATAGTTTTAGTATATCAGTACAAGTGTTGACAACACAATGGGACATCCCTGAATTCAACATTCTAACGCAAGACCTGTACGTTCATAGAATACCTCATATGCGAGACTGTAAAACTCCTTGTGTAAAGGATGGGTTGTTCGTAATTACAAGTCTTAGAAAGCAAGAAATTCATTGAAATATCGCTGTTTCTAGCTACTTTGCTTGACTTTTACAGTGAAATGTGCTATGATACAAGGTAGTTCTTTGATATTCTAACTTGCATATGGTCATAGCGAAAAGTTGCTTACAAATAAGCCATTTCTCGCTATGACCATATGGTTAATAGTTCCTCCTCGGATTAGAGGATTTCATGTCTAGCAGACATGAATCAATCGGCTATCAGCCGGAAGGAGTATTTCATGGCCAAGTACAATCTCTACGTCGAAGACGTGAGTGTCGAGGCGATTTTCAACAAGCTCGGCGGAATGGAAGGTGCTCGTCGCTTTCTGCGTGACGAACTGACGCTTTCCGAAGTCGTCCGTTCTTGGCGCGAAGAAGATGGCATCATCCGCTTCTCGGTCACGTCCGACGGCACCTCTGGTGCCAGCTGGATCGAATGCTTGGAACACGACGGTTACAACGTCGGCAGCTACGCCAAGCAAATCCTCCTGTCTCCCGACTTCAAGCCGACCAAGGGTGTCGTAACCGAGATCGTCGTCATGAAGGGCTCGCTCTTCTCGAATGACGAACGCATCACACGAAACATCCGTGCGGAAGCAACCAAGCGGAAGTACGTCGCTCCCAACCCCGAAGTCGCCTGTCTCATCCGTGTCATGTTCACCGACAAGGAGATTGAAGACATGGGTCTCTGGGGTATCGTCACGATGCACGAGCCCATCAAGGACTCCGATGGCGATCCGAGCTTGCTCTACGCGAGCCGTGACGACAAGGGTCGCTGGCTGTACGCGTATCACGTCAACCCTGCCTTCAGGTGGTTCGATGTCAACGGGTTCGCGTTTGCCGTTCTCGCAAGTTAGAACTTAGATTTTGGTCACTTTGGTCTCAATTAGCACTTGGACCCTTTGACCTTAGTCCTTGTCCCGCACGGTACTCCGTGCGGGGCTTTTTCATTTTTATATTTTCGTAATGTTACAATTATGAGTGAGAGTAGGTGAATATGTGAGTGATCACGGTTGATCGCTACCGAAATTAGTATCCATACATTCTGAGTATCTTAGATTACGGTTTAAGGTAGAGTGGTGTATGTGCAGATTTATTTACGTCCAAGATGTGAATCTGCTGATTCAAAAATGAAGATACTTGGTATAGAGTGCTAGGGCATTGTCATGCCGAATACGATACAACCTTAAGAGCATTCAAGGGGTGGTGGAATGGAAGGCACTCTATACAATCCGATGGCGATCCGAACTTGCTCTACGCGAACCGTAACGACAAGGGTCGCTGGCTGAACGCGTACAACGACAACCCTGACAACAGGTGGAACGATGACAACGGGTTCGCGTTTGCCGTTCTCGCAACTATCTCATTTCTAAAAGCCGATACATATCGGCTTTTAGTTTTTCTTTTACTTATGCTCTCTTGTTAGTTGTCCATGCCATCCACCAAGCATTCTACCTACTTCATCAAATGGCACAGAAATTGCAATGTACTTTTTGTCATCAATTGATTTGCTCTCCCATAGTATGAGTAGCAACACTTTTGCGGTATCCATCTTTCGTATTGCAATACGCACATACGGATGCTTCTCATCTTTAGACAAAAAGCTGGCTTGGGCTATGGCTTCTATCGTTTCAATCAGAAGTTGATCAATTTTCTGGCCAAGTGTGTATCTATGATACTTGGGGAGTATTTGGTACAGCTGTATCCACTCCATGTAGCCACTTTTTAGCTTTTCAAGCACTGGTAGTAATTGCGGGGGGGGGTAGACTTCACAGGATGAGAATTACTTTTAATCATTCATATAATGATACCATTTCAATCGAGAATTTACTCTTGGCATGGAAGGAATTTGAGAAGGGCAAAAAGTCACGTATCGATGTGCAGATATTTGAAAGGAATCTCATGAGTAATATCTTATCACTCCATCAAGATCTCGTTTCCAAAGTCTACAAGCATGGAGCGTATTTTGCCTTCAATATCTCTGACCCAAAGCCACGAAATATTCACAAAGCATCCGTGCGTGACAGGCTACTTCATCACGCTATTTATCGTATCCTATACCCATTTTTCGACAAGACGTTTATTGCAGACTCATACTCATGCAGAGTAAAGAAATGAACACACAGAGCTCTCAGGAGATTTGAATATTTCGTAAGAAAGGTGTCGAAGAATCATACGAAGACGTGCTGGGTGCTCAAGTGTGATATACGAAAGTTCTTTGCTTCAATTGATCAGAAAATACTGCTTGATATTTTAGATGGTTATATTAGTGACAAGGATATTGTGCAATTACTCGCCACCGTCATCGAGAGCTTTCACTCCACAGATGTCGGCAAAGGTCTACCACTCGGTAATCTCACCTCACAACTCTTTGTGAATATTTACATGAATGAGTTTGATCAGTTTGTGAAGCACAGGCTGAAAGCGAAACACTATATACGCTATGCAGATGATTTTGTGGTTCTTTCGACTGATAGAAATGAGCTAGAAATGCTCCGTCAAAAGGTGGGAGACTTTTTGACGACGCGACTTCATCTCTCACTTCATCCAAACAAAGTATCCATCGAGACCTTTGCTTCAGGTATAGATTTCTTGGGATGGGTGCATTTTCCAAAACACAGAGTACTGAGGACTGCGACCAAGAGAAAAATGATTGCAAGGGTGAGTGAGAAAAACGTCACATTATATCTTGGTCTACTCTCGCATGGAAATACGCATGAGCTGAGAGAAGAATTGAAAAAGTATTTGACTAATGTGTCAGGAGCCTAAATAACGCATACCACGCTTAGTGGGAGGGGTTGCGCATGCTACACTATTTCTCATGAAAATGCTGAAAGTATTTGTTCCTTTTCTCTTCGTCACATCATTTCTCGTTTTTTATTATTTCCATATACAAAAGTACGGCGGGGGAATGATAGATCCAGCTGGCATTATCGCAGTAGCAGAGAAAAATCTCATGCTCACCGCCTTTGGTCTCATGATGATTGTGGTGGTGCCTGTCTTTATCATGCTTTTTGCTTTTGCTTGGAGGTATAGAGCAGGGAATAAGCATGCGAAATATAGTCCAGACTTTCATGAGAGCAAAACTCTGGAAATAATTTGGTGGATTGTGCCTGGTTTCATTGTTTTTCTGCTCGCTATTATCACTTGGAAAAGCACTCATGAGCTTGACCCTTATAAGCCACTAGTCAGTGATAAAAAGCCCATTACAATACAAGTTGTTGCTCTCGACTGGAAGTGGCTCTTTATTTATCCCGATGAACAAATAGCAACAGTAAACCTTCTTCAAATTCCGAAAGATGTTCCTATAAACTTTCGCATAACAGCAGACGCCCCTATGAATAGTTTTTGGATACCACAGCTTGGCGGGCAAGTATATGCTATGGGTGGCATGACGACACAGCTTCACCTTATGGGAAGCAAAGAGGGTGATTACAAGGGCCTTTCAGCTAATTTTAGTGGAGACGGCTTTGGCGGTATGAAATTTATTGCTCGCGTAAGCTCAGTTTCTTCATATGAGGACTGGCTTAAAGAAGTAAGAAATTCCCCTTATGCGCTCACAGAGTCTGAATACGAAATGTTGAGGAAGCCTACAAGTTATGATGGTATATCCTACTATGCCTTTTCTCAGCCTGGACTATTTCAAAAAATTGTTGATAGGTACATGCTTCCTGAAAACTCTTTTTCTCCAGATGGGACTCAGTATAAAGTGAAGTCTCACAGGCATGATAAACATGATAAATTGGAGTAATACATAGTATACTTTCACCATATGTTTGGTAAATTAACTTTAGACGCATTTCCTAACGATGTTATCGTGATTGTGGCATCACTTCTAATGGTTGTGGTGGCGTCGCTCGTAATCGGATTACTGTTTTATTTTAAAAAATGGAAATGGCTTTGGAATGAGTGGATAACGACAGTCGATCACAAAAAGATTGGCATCATGTACATCTTACTCTCTACCGTTATGTTTATTCGAGGTTTTACGGACGCTATGCTCATGCGTACTCAGCAGGCAGTATCTGTGGGAGAGTCGTATGGATTTTTACCACCGGACCATTATGATCAGATATTTACGGCACACGGCGTTATCATGATTTTCTTTGTGGCAATGCCGCTCATGTTTGGACTCATCAACTTTGTGCTTCCATTACAAATTGGTGCGCGTGACGTTGCCTTCCCTTTTCTCAATTCTCTTTCGTTTTGGCTTACTTTTTTTGCTGCCATGCTGGTGAACGCTTCACTTGCTATCGGAGACTTCGCAGCGACAGGGTGGCTCGCATATCCGCCACTCTCTGGCATACAGTTTAGTCCGGGAGTGGGAGTGGATTATTATATTTGGGCGCTACAAATTGGAGGTGTAGGAACACTTCTTTCTGCCATAAACTTTTTTGTGACAGTGCTCATGATGAGAGCGCCTGGAATGACCCTCATGCGTATGCCGGTATTTACCTGGACAAGTTTTTGCTCAATGATACTGGTTATCGTTTCTTTTCCAATATTAACTGCGACGCTCTTCATGCTGTCCCTCGATAGATATTTTGGCATGCACTTCTTCACCATGGATGGCGGAGGTAACCCAATGATGTATATAAATCTCATATGGGCATGGGGTCATCCAGAAGTATATATACTTATGCTTCCAGCTTTTGGTATTTTTTCAGAAATAGTTTCAACGTTTGCAAAGAAGAGGCTTTTTGGTTACACAACGATGATATACGCCACGATTGCAATAACAGTGCTCTCTTTCCTTGTTTGGGTGCATCACTTCTTTACCATGGGATCAGGGGCGAGCGTGAATGCCTTCTTCGGTATTATGACAATGATTATCGCAATACCGACTGGAGTAAAGATATTTAACTGGCTCTTTACTATGTATAGAGGGCGTATTACTTTTGCGAGCCCCATGCTGTGGATGATCGGTTTTATCGCGACTTTTACTTTTGGTGGTATGACGGGAGTACTCCTGTCGCTTCCTGCTGTCGACTTTCAATTACATAATAGTTTATTTCTTGTCGCTCATTTCCATAATACGATTATTGGAGGAGTCCTCTTTGGATACTTTGCTGGGGTCGCTTATTGGTTTCCGAAGATATTTGGTTTTTCTCTTAACGAAAAGTTGGGGAAGCTTGCATTTTGGCACTGGATACTTGGGTTTTTTGTTGCGTTCACACCGCTTTACATACTTGGACTTCTCGGCATGACACGAAGGCTTCAGCATATAGAAGGCGGAAATGGTTGGCAGACATTACTGATTATCTCGCTTTGTGGGGCTGTCATTATCGGCATCGGTATAGTGATACAGTTAGTACAGATAGTCGTGAGCTTTCTCCAAAGAAAAAAGAATCTGGACACAACGGGCGATCCATGGGATGGAAGGAATCTTGAGTGGTCAACATCTTCTCCTCCACCCCATTATAACTTTGCTCATATTCCTACTGTTTATGGACGTCAAGCATTTTGGGATATGAAATATGGTAATGAGTATCAAAACCTCCACCACCACTTTGAAGATATAACAATGCCAAAAAATACTCCAGCAGGCTTCTTCATCGCAGGACTTAGCTTTGTACTCGGCTTTTCACTCGTGTGGCATATATGGTGGCTTGTCGTCATATCGTTTCTTGCAATACTCTTTGTTGTCATAATGCGCTCTTTCGAAGAAGATACTGAGTATATAATTCCGAAAGAAACTATTGCACTTCATGAGGCAAGTCGGCATCATTATCTTAAAGCACTATGAAAGAAAACTTTAAAGAAAACATGATACAAAAGAAAGAGGGAGAAATAGAGAAAGGCGGGAGCAAAAGTATATTCGGAGTTTGGATATATTTAATGAGTGACTGTTTGCTATTTGCTAGTCTTTTTGCAACTTTTGTCATACTTCGCCACGCGACTAATGGCGGTCCATCTGGAGCAGAGATTTTTGACCTCCATTTTGTTTTCGCTGAAACAGTATTACTACTCGCGAGTAGTTTTACTCTTGGTATTGCAACTCTGTACGCCCATCATGAAGGTAGCAAAAAGAAAGCGCTCCGATTTATTGCTATTACTTTTATTTTGGGTCTTGCCTTCCTTTTCATGGAGACCTATGAATTTATGAAGCTGATAGGAGAAGGTCATGGACCTGACAAAAGCGCTTTCCTCTCCGCTTTCTTTACACTTCTTGGAGTGCATGGGCTACATGTACTTTTTGGACTAGTGTGGATGGCAGTGCTGTACATACAAATCGCGAAGAGGGGCCTCCAGCATGCTCTCATTGACCGTCTCTCTGCGCTTTCTCTTTTCTGGCATTTTATTGATATCATTTGGATATTTATATTTACCATTGTCTATTTAATGGCTTTTGTATAATTTTTTATGATAAAAACATTTGAAGTATTAGATGAAAATTTTGAAAGCTCAAAGAGAGCCTTCACATCGTATGTTGTTGGTTTCTTACTGTCACTCGCTCTCTCCTTTATGTCCTTTTTTATTATTGTAAAAGGGATTGTCTCTTCCTATCTTGCACTTTTAACCATTATCATTCTTGGTGTTATTCAGCTCCTTGTTCAGGTTTTCTTTTTCCTACACCTCCCCATTAAAAGGAAGCCATATTGGAATGTGCTGGTGTTTTTCTTCACGCTTATCATTGTGTCTTTCCTTGTCATTGGTTCTTTGTGGATTATGTATCATCTTAATATGAATATGATGGGAATGCCCCCTTTCAATTCAAATGAGGGTCGTATACCACAGTAAATATGAAGAGGTGTAGAGAGTACTTTAAGCTTACCAAACCGGGTATTATTTACGGTAATGCCCTTACACTCGTCGCTGGCTTCATGCTCGCGTCACACAATGCTCAAACCACTTTAGAGCAGGTAGAGTTCATCCTTTTACTTGCAACACTCATCGGTCTTTCTTTAGTGATAGCGGCGGGCTGTGTTTTTAATAATTATTTTGATAGAGATATTGACGCCCTTATGGAGAGGACGAGGAAGCGAGCGCTCGTTACTGGCGTGATATCACCAAAAAATGCTCTCATTTTTGGCTACGCTCTTTTTACCCTAGGAGTGCTCATATTATATTTTTTTACAAACACACTCGCTTTCATTTTATCGCTTGTTGGTTTTTTTGTGTATGTCTTCTGGTATACAATGGCGCTCAAAAGACATTCAACGCACAGCACTCTTTTGGGGGGTATCGCAGGAGCTATGCCCCCGGTGGTTGGATACGTTTCTGTACTAGGAGCTATTGATGCAGGAGCAGTACTCCTTTTTCTCTTACTCACTATTTGGCAAATGCCTCACTCTTTTGGCATAGCTCTGTATCGACTAAGTGATTATAAAAAAGCAAATGTACCCGTACTTCCACTTCGAAAAGGCATTCTCGCCACAAAAATTCAAATTGGAGTCTACATCTTTCTCTTTTTAATTATAGCTACTTCATTTTATTTTTTTAAGCTTGCTCACGAAGTTTATATAGTAATTATTTCTCTACTCTCACTGTGGTGGCTTGCTCTCTCCCTAAAAGGTTTTCGTTTAAAGGAGGGGGAAGAAAAAATGTGGGCAAAATCTATCTTTAAATTCTCAATTATTATTTTGTCGGTGTTTTGCTTCCTTCTTATTCTTGGCCTGTAAGAATAGCGATCAATTTTTTATTCCTACAGATTTTATTTTACTTTTATAGTAGTATGGCGTAATGAATATAGATGAAGAAAAGCTCTATGATGTTATTGTGATTGGCGGCGGAGCGTCCGGTATGATGGCGGCCGCGCGTGCTGGCGCTCGTGGACTCTCCGTACTTTTACTTGAGAAAAACAAGAGACTTGGAGAAAAGCTCCGCATTTCAGGAGGGGGAAGATGTAATATTTTAAATGTCGAAGAAGACGAAAGGGTACTTCTTGCTAAATATGGTGACGCAGAAAAATTTCTCTATAGTCTCTTTGCAAAGTTTGGAATGAAAGACACTTTTTCTTATTTTGAAGAGAAAGGACTACCGCTTCATGTTGAAGGATTAAAGAGAGCTTTTCCGAAAAGTAATAAGGCGGAAGATGTGGTAAATCTTCTTGAGGAAGAATTAAAAAAGGACAAGGTAGAGATAAAGCGTGCCGTCACCATTAAAAACTTAGAGGTTAAAGACGGAGCTATACTCTTTGTGCAAGCAGGAGATATAAAGTATTATGCAAAAGAATACATACTCGCCACAGGAGGACTTTCTCACAAAGAGACGGGCTCAACAGGTGATGGCTTTTTATGGCTTTCAAAGCTTGGTCACAATGTGGTCAGTCCTACACCAGAACTTGTGCCACTCGTATCATGTTCAGCATGGGTTAAAGCTCTATCAGGAACCTCACTTTCTGATACCGCAGTTAGTTTCTATGTCGATGACAAGAAAGCATTTACCGTAAAAGGAAGAGTTCTTTTCACCCACTTCGGACTCTCAGGGCCACTTATTTTAAATAACTCTGGAAAAGTGGCAGACCTTTTACATACAGGTATGGTCACTGCCAGGATAGATCTTTTTTATAAAGTCGACCATGGCACTCTTGATAAACTGGTAGTAGACATTTTTGATCAGAATAAAAATAAAGAGCTCAAAAACATTTTGAAAGAGTTACTGCCCGAGGGCATGAGTAAGGGAGTTTCCCTTCTCTTGGCAGAGTTTTTTGATATTGAGAAAAAAGTGCATTCCATTTTAAAAGAAGAAAGAAAAGAGCTGGTACATCTCTTAAAAAGTATGCCGGCAACTATCGAGGGACTAATGGGTTTTGACAAAGCAATTGTTGCAGATGGCGGTACTCCGCCTGAGGAGATAGATTTTAAGACTATGAGATCAAAGAAATGCCTTAATCTTTTTGTAACGGGGGACCTCCTTCACATAAATCGTCCTTCAGGTGGGTACTCTCTACAGCTTTGCTGGTCTACCGGCTATGTGGCAGGGTCTTCTGTTGGAGAAATATCTTAGTTTTGCTTTTAGTTTTTCTTGAAAAGTCCGATCGTGTTATATCTGTAGCGTATATTTTTTTCTAAATGAAAAGTTCTCGCATAATGGACGAGTATGTCTTTCTCTGCTCCGACATTAATAAAAATCTCCCCATCCGCTTCCAGAATCACCTTAAGAGCGTTCAGAAAATCTGTAGTGATTAGTCTTGGCTCTACTGTACCGCCCGTGAAAAGATCTATGACAATAAGATCATAACGAGTAGGCAAGTCTACTATTTTCTCCACAGCGTCTCCGATAAGCATGACTACACCTTCAGTCTTGAAAAGTTTAAGATGCTTTATGACTTCGGTCATTGTCTCGTCCCATTCGATTGCGGTAATTATTGAACCAGTATATCTTTTCTGAAGCAATCCGATGACATTTCCGGCACCAAGTCCGAGAACGAGAATAGCAGGGCTAGGTTTTATAAGAACGCTGAAGAAAAAAACTTCTTTCCACATAGAGGCAATATAGGTTCCCGCGCTTCCAGATTGTTGTACATGATCGATAGTCAGCCGTGTCATGCCGAGTAGTGTTTCAATCCGAACTGCCTTATTTTTTTGTGACACGAAGTTAACTTTTTCGTAAAAAAATTTCATAGTTTAGGGAGATTAACAGGAGTATAGCAAGTTAAAAGATAAGGAAAAAGATTTTTAAAGAATGTATTTCCTTATGCTATAATCGTCCTAATTGCCTTTAACTTTATGAGACATATTCTTATTATTATTCTTTTTGCTCTGACACTTCTTTTGGCTGGAACCTCTTCATATTATTACTTGCCAAATAGTAGAGAGTTTTCCGCATATAACCTCGATCTTGATGGCATAGTAAATGATACTAGTACAAATAAACTGTCCTATGGTCCAAGTCCAAGTTTATCAAATGCTGATTTTTTCGAGGAAGTAAAAAAGAAATTTATTGATACCGGCGAGAACTTTATTGAGGCAGATCTTTCCAAGATGAAACTTACTGTGTATCAAGCGGGGGTCCCCGTGAAGGAAGTAACAATACTGACGAAAGGAAAAGAGGGTCTTTGGTGGCAAACGCCTGCTGGACTTTACAAAATTGAGAGTAAGGCAAAATCACATTTCTCATCATTCGGGCAAGTCTATCAACCCTTTAGCATGGCCTTTCAAGGCAATTTCTTTATACATGGTTGGCCACATTACAAGGATGGAAAAAAGGTTGCGACACAGTTTTCGGGTGGTTGTATAAGGCTTTCTGATGAAGATGCTGAGGTAGTGTATAACCTCGCCACTATTGGCTACCCGGTACTTGTTTTTGAGAAGGGATTTATTCCAGATGGTTTTACGTACGAGACAAAGCCACTCAAGCTTACTGCAGAAAGTTATTTAGCAGCCGACCTTAAAAATAATTTTTTGTTTACGAGCAAAGAGGCGACCACGACAAGATCTGTGGCTTCACTTACGAAACTCGTTACTGCCCTTGTAGCTTCTGAATATATCAACTTAGATAAAGGCGTTATTATTAAGGAGAGCAGTCTGGCAACCACCTCTATAAAAAGGCTGAAAGTCGGAGAGTCTGTCTCTGCCTACTCACTACTTTTTCCCCTTTTAGAAGAGTCATCAAATGAGGCTGGAGAGGCTCTTGCGTCGGTGCTCGGGAGAGGTTACTTTATTTCACTCATGAATAAAAAAGCTAAAGCTATCGGTATGACGGATACAACTTTTACTGATCCATCGGGCAGGGAGTCTTACAATGTCTCTACACCAGAAGACATGTTTCTTCTTGCGAAGTATATTTATTTAAACAGAAGATTTATTTTTAATATAACTTCTGAGCGTGTAGAAGGGTCAGCTTACGAGAATACTTTCACAGATCTTCAAAATTTTAATTTGTACAAAGGTGACCCAGAGTTCGTCGGAGGGAAAACAGGTAAATCAACCAGCGCAAAGGAAGCGTATGTAGGTGTTTTTGAGATGGAGTTTAAGGGTGAGGTGAGACCTATAGTTATCGTGATGCTTGGGTCTTTGGATATAAAAGAAGATGTGGAGAAAATGCGAAAACACATAAAAGAGACATATAAAGAGACACCATGAAAACTGATGTAGCTCACAAGGAACAGATAGTTATTTCACAATTGCATAAGACATACAAGAATGCAAAGAAAGAGACGCTCAGTGGCATAAATCTCGCCATAAAAAAAGGAGAATTTATTGGACTGCTCGGTCCCAATGGCGCAGGTAAAACTACTCTCATCAACTGCCTTACTGGGGTCACGAGTCAGACGAGCGGGAAGGTTACTCTCTTTGGTATGGATACGATAAAAGAGTATAGAGAGGCAAGAAAACTTGTTGGAGTGTCGCCACAAGAATTTAATATAGACATTTTTGATAATGTTGACAACATCCTTGACTATCAAGCAGGGTATTTTGGAATTGTTGGTAAAGAGATGAAAAAAAGAAGAGAAGAGCTTATCTCACAGTTTGAGCTACAAGAACATAGAGAGAAACGTTTTCAATTTCTCTCCGGCGGACTTAAGCGACGCGTTGTTTTAGCGAAGGCGCTCATGCATGACCCAGAAATCCTCATACTTGATGAGCCAACCGCAGGGGTAGACGTAGAGACGAGGCAGACACTGTGGACTTACTTACAAGAGCTTCATAAAAAAGGGAAAACTATCATATTGACGTCCCATTACTTAGAAGAAGTGCAAATGCTCTGTACCCGCGTAGCGATGATTAAAGATGGAAAAATCGTCCTTGATGGAGACATGAAAGAGACCACAAAAAATAAAACACTCGAAGCAATCTACTTAGAAAAAGTGGGTAAACAAAATATATGATATATAACTGGACTGGATTTTTTACGCTTATACGACGTGAACTTGGGAGGGCAAGAAGAGTTATTGGTCAAGCACTTATCGCCCCACTTGTGACGGCAGTGCTCTATATTTTTGTTTTCGGCTATGTTGTTGGAAGTAAAATAGAGATAATAGAAGGGATAAAGTATATTAGCTTCGTATTCCCCGGTATCTTTGCAATGAATCTCATCATGGCAGTCTTCTCGGCGACATCAGCTTCTATATACTTCATGAAATTTCAGAGGACTATAGAGGACATGCTCACACTTCCGCTTTCCTATGTAGAAATAGTCGCATCTCTGCTTGTTTCTGGACTCGTGAGGGCTTTTGCTATCACAGTAGCCCTTTCTTTCGTCGCTATTATGTTTGGCATCAATACTCTCGCCCACCCATTTTATCTACTACTTTTTGTTTTACTGATTAGCATTCTTTTTGGGCTACTCGGCATCATTGCTGGCATATGGGCGGATAATAGTTTTGAAAAATTTGGTATTATTACCAACTTTATTCTGACACCGCTTACTTTTCTAGGTGGCGCATTCTACTCAGTGAATATGCTACCAGAGAAATTTATATTTCTCATCCACGCAAACCCTGTTTTTTATGCGGTAGACAGCCTCCGTTTCGCCCTTACGGGGTATCATGAAAGTAATTTAGCTGTGTCGGTTGCTGTGCTTGGAGGGCTTTCTCTTCTTGCCCTCGCAACCTGCATCTATATATTCAAAACAGGGTGGAAACTTAGGTCGTAATAGAGGTTAAGCGAAGCTTTCGTACATTTTAGGCTTAATAGACATTAATGGTGCTTAGCACCCAAGTATCTCTTTTACAACTTTTATCCTTCTTTCCGTTGTTAATCCTCTGTGCACATTCACCATCATTTTTAATACACTAAAGTATCCGTCGAGGGGTCACTAAATCAAAAGAATCAAATTTTCTGTTGATAATGCACGAACATATTTTTGTGTTTCAGAAATAATTATGAAGGTGTTTTCAATAATCTAACACAACTAACTCCGAGAAGACCGTAACTGGATATCTCCAGTGATGAAAAAGTGCATTCGGGCGCTTTTTTCTTTTCCTTAAAAATGTTAGTCTTTTAACATGTTTAAGATACCGTCAGCTCTTACAGCTCTTAGCAAAGAACAAAAAATAGTTACCTATTTTCTCCTCTTCTCTCTGCTTCTTTATGGTGTACTTTTCTTTACCTCTTCTTACGTTACTAAGCCCGTAGCAGAAGTCAAAAAAAGTATCATTGTGCCGACCAAAGACACCCCTCTGTACGATATGAAAGGTGAGGCAACACAAGAAAAAACTCGAAGCACTTTGAATTATTCTCTTAAATTTCCCTCCACCCTAATAAGAGAGGTTAAAAATGAGGGTGAATCTGTTTTATTCTATTATGATGGGGCCGTCGTCGCTAAACTTACTTTTGTGTATGAAGGAAAGAATGGATTAAGTAAAGAAAAGTATGTTAGAGATGTACTCGGGCAAAGGCTCCCTCTTGCCATAGAGTCTGGATTAACAACCTTTGGTAAATATGATTATATGACTGCGGCAGCAGAAAACTCTTACTTTAGGGTTTCTTCTTTCAAAAAGGGGGAGTGGCTCGGAGCTCTTGAAATACTTCCAGAAAATCAGGAGGTAGAGAAAATTATTCTTGGCAGTCTTGAAATAAAGTAAAAAGGACTGGAAAGAAAGACTTTTTTCTGCTATACTCAGTCGTTAGCATCATATACTTCTATGTCAGAAAAACAAAAAGAAACAAAGAAAGAGAGAGAAAAGATAGAGTCTATTATTGTGCGTGGAGCAAGAACGCATAATCTCAAAAATGTTACGGTCGAGATGCCAAGGCATAAAATGATAGTCTTTACTGGACTTTCTGGATCAGGAAAGTCTTCACTGGCTTTTGATACTATCTTTGCCGAAGGACAGCGACGTTATGTCGAGTCACTTTCAGCGTACGCGAGACAGTTTCTTAATCAGATGCAAAAGCCTGACGTAGATGAAATAGTCGGGCTGTCACCTGCAATTTCTATAGATCAAAAATCAGCAGGGCGTAACCCCCGTTCAACGGTCGCGACTATCACCGAGATATACGACTATCTTCGAGTTCTTTACGCTCGTATCGGTAAGCCATATTGCACCGAGTGTGGAACAAAAATACAGAAGCTTTCTAATGAGGAAATACTTTCTTTCATTGTAGAGAAAGTGAAAAAAGTTGATTATAAAAAAGTTGAAAAAGAGATAATGGGGGTGCAATTTTCTCATGCTGAAGTACACATCTTAGCCCCAGTTGTGCGTGGGAGAAAAGGTGAGTATTATCAGCTCCTTTATGACATGCTCGGCAAGGGTTTTACTGAGGCTCTGGTCGATGGAGAAAGGAAAAGTTTGCGTGAACAAATAATTCTTTCAAAAACAAAAAAGCATGAAATTTCTTTTGTAGTAGACTCGATCGCTATTGATGATTTCAAGAAAAAGGGTACTGAGAAAGATTCAATGATGCGACTTTCCGAAAGTGTTGAGAGGGCGATTCACGAGGCAGAAGGCTTGGTTGAAATAGAGATACTTGGCGAAAGATTTATTATGAGTTCCAAATTTGCATGCGCGAATTGTGGCTTTTCTTTTCCAGAAATAGAGCCAAGGCTTTTTTCTTTTAACTCTCCCTATGGAGCATGCGCTACTTGTAATGGGCTAGGAACAAAATATTTAGGAGGACTTGATGCCTGTGACGATTGTGGCGGAAAAAGACTGAGAAAAGAGGCATTGTCCGTCTTCTTAGATGACAAAGAAAAGATAAATATCGTTGATATAACCACGCTTTCAATACAAGACGCAGATGCGTACTTTAAAAAATTACCACTCACTCCAAAAGAGCAAGAAATCGCTAAGGTTATTATCAAAGAGATTGAATCGAGACTTGAGTTTATGTTAAATGTCGGACTAAATTATCTATCGCTCTCGAGAAAGGCAGACACTCTTTCAGGAGGTGAGGCGCAGCGCATCAGGCTTGCTAGTCAGCTAGGAAGTCAGCTCGTTGGGGCGCTGTACGTCCTCGATGAGCCAACTATTGGCCTTCATCAAAGGGATAATGATAAGCTTATCAAAACATTGCTACATCTCCGTGATATAGGAAACACCATCATCATTGTTGAGCATGATGAAGACACTATTTATGCGTCAGACTATCTCGTAGATATTGGACCGCTTGCTGGAGTGCATGGCGGAGAAATAGTGGTATCAGGATATCTAGATGATCTTCTCACCGCCCCAAAAAATAAATCAGGTAGCGTTACTTTATCGTATCTTCGTGGAGAAAAAGAAATTCCTCTTCCTACAAAGAGGCGTGACCAAGATAAGGGATCCCTTAAGGTAGTCGGCGGAGATGTTTTTAATATACACAATATGAATGCAACGCTCCCGCTCGGCCGTATGTCTGTGATTACCGGAGTATCAGGCTCTGGAAAGAGTTCCTTTCTTTATGAAATAGTGTATAGAAATCTCCTCACTCGTTTAGAAAGAAAACATAGGTCAGCAAAGACACATAATTGTACTTCCTTCTCTGGCTCGGAGTATTTGTCACGCGTTGTTCTGATCGACCAATCTCCGATTGGGAGAACCCCGAGAAGTAATCCCGCAACGTACACCGGTGCGTGGACACATGTGAGAGACTTATTTGCCACAAGTGAAGAGGCAAGACTTCGTGGTTGGAAGCCGTCCCGCTTTTCATTTAATGTGAAGGGAGGCAGATGTGAAGTGTGCCAAGGTAATGGGCAAATAGCCGTTGAAATGCATTTCCTTCCAACAGTGTATGTTGAGTGTGACGTTTGCACTGGCAAGCGCTTTATGAAAGAGACACTCGAGGTGAAGTATAAGGGTAAAAGTATTTACGATGTACTTCGTATGACGGTAGAAGAGGCTCTCATTTTTTTTCAAGACATACCTGCTGTTTATGACAGGGTTAAGACGCTTGACGATGTCGGCCTTTCTTATCTTGAGCTTGGACAAAGCGCGACGACACTTTCTGGCGGTGAAGCGCAGAGAGTCAAGATTTCAAGCGAGCTTTATAGACCTCATGTTGAGAAAACTATTTATTTACTCGATGAGCCATCTATCGGGCTTCATTACGAAGACATAGCGAGACTCATTGATATATTAAATAAGCTCGTGGATAAAGGTAATACTGTTGTCCTTATTGAACATAATTTAGATATAGTAAAATCTTGCGATTATATACTTGATATTGGCCCTGAGGGAGGTGTAGGGGGCGGCAAAGTAGTAGCTTCAGGCACGCCAGAGCAAGTGGCGAGCAATGAAAACTCTCATACCGGATACTATTTGAAAAAGGTGCTAAAAAAACATAGAGAGAGGGAGAAAGAGAGGAAGTAACATCTAGTGAGCACCAATATGTGTGTGAGAAGTCAAAAAGCAACCCAACAGGTTGCTTTTTGTGAAGCAGGCTGAGCCACTTCACGTTACTTCATTTTGCTTCATCCAAGAATAACCGTAGTGTTTTTCTCAGCGCCTTCACTTGGTATGCACTCTCAAAAGAAAGCGTCACCCATAGGCTTGACTCGCGATTGACTAGCTTCCTCACCTCTTCGGCCTTCATCTGGTACTCACTTACTCGTGTTCTTGTTCCACCGTTTTTAAAGACGACGTAACTTTTCTCACTCGTAAGATTCCAAACTTCAGACTGCCCCGCGCTAATGACTGAAAGGTACCACTTGCGCTCCTTTAAGGGAGGAGCTTCTGTAAGCAGCTTTAGAGCGTGAGCGCAGATGCTCGGTGAGCAGAAGTGCTCGGGTAGTCCTAGCCGTATGCGTGAAGCCTGTTCAAGCTCTTGGGAGCGAATTTTCACAGGAGCCCCCTGTCCAAACTTTCATGACCTGCGACAGCGCCTGGCTGTTCACAATGATCAAGCATGGAGATCTGCAGCTCCACTTCCACCTCCGCGTCCCTTTCTCGCACTCTCGTGAGCCCGAGAAGGGATATTACAATGGCAAATGCTCCAATGAGCACTTGTCTCCACCTCTTTTTTTCCATTTTTTATCCTTTTTATCCTAATCGCAACACCACCCCACTATGGCGCAGTTGCCTAATTGCAATCGGGAAGTATTTACTATACAATGAATTTCGTGAAAAAGCAAGACCTCGTAGAATGTGGATTACCGGACACTCCTGGCGTTTATTTTTTCAGAGATGAAGAGGGGGCTGTTTTATATATTGGAAAAGCCACCTCCCTTTCAGATAGGGTAAAAAGCTATTTTAACCCTGACTTAGTTGTAACAAGGGGTCTTAAGCTCGTTAACATGATTATCGCTGCTAAAACGGTGACTTTTGAAGAAACAGGGAGTGTTCTTGAAGCACTTCTTCGAGAAAGCGTGCTTATCAAAAAGCATCAACCCACCTTTAATAGTAAAGAAAAAGATGATAAAAGCTTTTACTCAGTAGTTATCACCAAGGAAGATTTCCCGAGAGTTCTTATGGTGCGTTCACGAGACTTAGAAAAAAAATTTACAAAAAAGGAAGTGGGGAGCGTTTATGGCCCTTTTACTTCTTCGCAACAATTAAAAGAAGCGCTCAAAATAGTAAGAAAAATTTTTCCATTTCGTGACACTTGTGTAGTGGGGGACAGTAAAGAGAAACCCTGCTTTAATGCTCAGATAGGACTCTGTCCTGGGTCTTGTTGTGGGCTAGTTCAAAGTAGAGACTATAACAAGACAATAAAAAATATTGAAAGTTTTTTTACGGGAGAAAAAGAGACTATTAAAAAGTCTTTGATAAAAGACATGGAGATATATGCAAAAAGACAAGAATTCGAAAAAGCAGGCCAGCTTCGAAATGCCCTCTTTGCCATAGACCATATAAAAGACACGAGTCTCATTAAGGACGATTTGATAAATGAGTATAAAGATAGACGTTTTCGCATAGAAGCTTTTGATATAGCGCACATTTCTGGAACAAGTAGAGTTGGAGTTATGACCGTTATTGAAGGCGGAGAAAAAGACAAAAGTTCGTATAGAAAGTTCTTGCTAGAGGAAGGAGTCAATGACGATTATGGAGGACTTAGCACAGTGCTTAAAAGACGCTTTAATCATACGGAGTGGAGAATGCCTGATCTCGTTGTTATCGATGGTGGAGACGTACATCGCGCTCTTGCTGAAAAGCTTGTGGCAGACCTCTCGCTTCATATTCCAGTTGTGGCTGTTGTAAAGGACAAGTCTCATAAACCAAAGGACATACTAGGAAATAAAGTACATGTGAATAACCATAAAAAGGATATACTTTTAGCCAATGCTGAAGCGCATAGATTTGCTGTCTCTTTCCATAAGAAGAAGCGTAGTAAGGCATTCCTCAAATAGAAGTAATACTACTGTCAATCTTCTCCCTTGACGCATATTTTCGCGTACGGCAGTGAGTCTTTTAGCTTTTTTGCTTTACACTACTAAGTACGGCAAAGCTGTCGTCAAGACTACGTTAAAATTATAAGCGTTCTCATTCGTTCCACGTCAGATCATTACTTACTAAGTCAAACTGTAAAGAGGTAGAGCATTACCTCTCATTTCCTGTCCTTATGTCATTACTTACTGTTATTAAAAAAAGAAACGGCAGTACCGTTTCCTTTGAGCTCCCTAAAATTGAAGAAGCAATCAGAAAGGCTTTTCTCGCAATCACAAGAGAAGAAAAGCCCCAAGTCGCTAAGCATATATCTCTTCTTGTTGAGAAGGAGCTTGAGCTTGAATCACTCACCAGGGAAGGTTATTTGCCAACGGTAGAACATACGCAAGATCTTGTTGAAAAGCATTTAATGTCAGCTGGATTCTTCGACGTAGCAAAAGCGTATATTATTTATCGCTATGAGCGAAATAAGGACAGAGTTGAGAAAAAAAAGGAAGACCTTGAAAAATTGGAGGAAAATGCTCTCCTTATAGTGAAAAGAAGTGGGAAGAAAGAAGCTTTTTCCCAGAGGAAAGTTGAAAAGTCACTCTCATACGTCATCTCCGGTTATGAGAAAGATGTGAATGTGAATCAAATACTTGAGCAGCTTAAAATCGAGGTTTTTGAAGGAATGTCAACGAAGGAAATAAATAAAGCTCTCGTTATGATAGTGAGGGCAATGATAGAACAAGATGTGGCTTATTCATATGTGGCGTCTAGACTACTCATTAGAGATATCAACGAAGATACCATTGGAAAGAGTGTTGATTATAAAAATATCGACACTCTTTACAAGGATGTTTTCAAGAAAGGTATAGCATTTGGTCTTGAAAAGGGTATTTTTGATAAAAGAATGGCAAACTTTAACATTGAAAAATTAACAAAAGTGCTCGTTCGTGAGCGTGATGAACTTTTCATGTTTCTCGGCACTCAAACAGTGTATGAGAGATATCTCGTGAGAGATAATGCGGGTCATGGTGGCATCATTGAAAATATACAAGGTTTCTGGATGCGTATTGCGATGGGAGTAGCTTTGTTTGAGAAAAAAGAGGTGATGAATGAGAAGGCTATAGAATTTTATGAGGCTATGTCGACGCTACGCTTTGTCCCGTCATCGCCAACTCTTTTCCACGCAGGAACAATGCATCCACAGCTTTCGTCATGTTACTTAAATACTGTCGGAGACTCACTTGAGAGTATTTTTAAGGTATATGCTGATAATGCACAGCTTTCAAAATGGGCGGGAGGTATCGGCACCAATTGGACTTCAGTCAGAGCTTCCGGCTCTCTTGTGAAAAAGAGTGGTATCAAGTCAAACGGCATTGTGCCATTTCTTAAAATCGCAAATGATGTAACGGTCGCCATTAACCGCTCTGGAAGAAGACGCGGCGCTACTTGTGCCTATCTCGAAAACTGGCATTACGATATTGATGAATTTCTTGAGCTTCGTAAAAATACTGGTGATGATAGAAGGAGAACGCATGATATGGATACCGCGCTTTGGATTTCTGATCTCTTTATGAAGCGCGCAAATGAAGATGACTCTTGGACACTCTTTACGCCAGACGAGACAGGAGACCTTTCTGAACTGTATGGTAAGGCGTTCGAGGAGAGATATGCATTTTATGAAGCCGAAGCTAAAGCAGGCAGAATAAAACTTTTTAAGGAAATAAAAGCGAGAGACCTTTGGAGAAAGATGATAACTATGCTTTATGAGACTGGGCATCCATGGATAACATGGAAAGATCCTTCTAATATAAGATCACCACAGGATCATGTTGGTGTGGTACATAATTCAAATCTCTGCACCGAAATTACCCTTAACAACTCACTTGAGGAAACTGCAGTTTGTAACTTAGGGTCACTCAACTATCAGCGTCTTGTGCGAAATGGAAAATTCGATGTTGATCTTGTTGCTGCGACAACACGCACGGCGATGCGTATGCTGGACAATGTTATCGATGTTAATTATTATCCGACTGTTGAGGCAAAGACGAGTAATTTTCGTCACCGTCCCGTCGGGCTTGGACTCATGGGCTTCCACGACGCCCTCTATATGCTCGATATCAACTTTGACACAGAAGAGGCGGTGCGTTTCGCTGACGAGTCTATGGAGCTTATTTCCTATCATGCGATTCTTTCATCTTCAATGCTCGCTAAAGAGCGCGGAACCTATGAAAGCTATAAAGGGAGTAAATGGGATAGAGGTATTTTCCCAGTAGATACACTCGCACTTCTTGAGAAAGAACGCGGTCAAAGTATCAACATAGATACGAAAGGGAAACTTGATTGGAAGCCTGTACGTCAGTCCGTGAAGCAATTCGGTATGAGAAATTCTAATTGTATGGCAATGGCACCAACGGCAACTATTTCCAATATTGTTGGTTCAGTGCCGACCATAGAGCCTCAATATAAAAATATCTTTGTGAAAAGTAATATGAATGGAGATTTCATTATGATCAATCCATATCTTATAACTGATCTCAAAAAGCTCGGCCTGTGGGATTTTGAAATGATTGGTAAGTTAAAATATAACGACGGATCGGTTAAAAATATACATGAGATTCCTGCACATTTGAGAGATAAATATAAGGAGGTTTTTGAAATATCTCCAGAATGGCTGATACGTTCTGCCGCGCAAAGAGCAAAGTGGGTGGATCAGTCCCAGTCGCTCAATATTTATTTCGCCGGAACTTCCGGCAAGGAGCTTGCAAGTATTTATGAATACGCGTGGAGTCTCGGTCTTAAAACAACGTATTATCTAAGAACCCTTGGCGCTTCGCAAGTAGAAAAAAGTACTGTGAGTACTGCAGAGTTTGGAGTAACTCACAAAAGAGGGAATACTGGAGAAGGTGTGAAAGGGTTGAGTAAAGCGGATACCGCAAGTGTGAGCATAGAATCTTTAGTCCCGCCTGCCGCAGTTGTAGCGACAGCGAGTGCAAGTACAGAGAAAGATTTATCAAAAGAACAGCAGAAAGAAAGTATTTCACCAGAAACGAAAGCAGAAACGAGAACAGGAATGGAAAAGAAAAATCTATCACCTAAAACAACTTATAATATTACAAAAATGCCTGAAGCAACCTGCGAAGGATGCCAGTAGGTTGTCAGTAAACTACCAGCAAGCTTTCAGCACATTAAATAAGAAAAACAGAATGATAAAAACAGAAATAAGCACACCGCTCATAGTGCGAAATGCAGCAAGAGTTGACATCAATCAACGGAAGATAATCAATGGTAGAGATGCGGACGTCATACAACTTTATCCGATGAAGCATACCTTTGCTTGGGATGCGTATAACACTGGTAACGCTAATCACTGGCTTCCAACAGAAATAAGTATGCAGCTGGACATTGAGCAGTGGAAAAGCCAAACCTTTCTTTCCTCAGATGAAAGAAAGGCGTTTGAGACGGTACTTGGATTCTTCACAACAGCAGACTCTATAGCTGCAAATAATATAGTGCTCGGTATGTATAAGCATATTACCTCCCCGGAAGTCAGACTTTACCTTCTTCGTCAAGGTTATGAGGAAGCGGTGCATACGCAGGCATATCAATATATTGTAGAGTCTCTCGGCCTTGATGGGTCCAAGATATTTAATATGTATCGCGAGGTGGATGCGATTTACAATAAAGAAGAGTTTATACTTTCTTTTAACGAAGGAATTTTTAATTCAGAATTCAAAACAGGAACCTTCGAAAATGATCAAAAGTTTCTTGAAAATTGGATAGTCTTCTCTGTCATTTTAGAGGGCATCTTCTTCTACTCTTCTTTTGCCGTCATGTTCGGATTTCAAAGGCTGCATAAGCTTACAGGTTCTGCAGAACAGATACAGTACATCATGCGTGATGAGTCAGCCCATCTTAATTTTGGTATTGATGTTATAAACGCGATAAAAGAAGAGCAACCAGAGCTCTGGACAAAAGACTTTGTTGAAAGAATAAAGGCGCTTGTTAGAAAAGCCGTCACATTAGAATACACTTTCGCGCATGAGGTTTTCCCGAAGGGTATTTTCGGTCTTAATGCGGAGGGTTTCAAGCAGTATATTGAGTATATTGCAGATAGGCGTCTCACGAGAATTGGCATTGACTCTATGTACAATGTGCAGAACCCTTTCCCATGGATGAGTGAAGCGGTAGATCTTTCAAAGGAAAAAAACTTTTTCGAGACACGTGTTACCGAGTATAAAGTTGGCGGCACCCTCTCCTGGTAGTCCGCTTCCATTTTTGGCGAATTTCTTTGTAATCTTCGCTCGCTCGCACTATCACCGTACCTTTAAGTACGACTCTGTGTTCGCGAGCTTGACGCCTCGAACTTCATCCAAAAATGAAAGCTTAAAATTTTGGACAGAGATAATCCTTGACAGTTTAGCTCTCTATGATATAGTGAATTCGAATCAACTATGGCTCCTTCATAAGGGGAGAGATAATGAAAAATTTAGCACTGTATCTTTACTCGATTTGCTGGGTAGTCTGCTACATCTTTGCAATTGCAACCATCTGTCTTCGGGTGTGGCAAACTGGAATGGCGCCTCCACACTTAAGTGACTTTGAGGTACTTGGGCTCGCCGTACTTCTCATGACTTTCCTCTTGCCAGCTTTCTTGATTGCTCCAGGCCTAGCCTCATATGGCGCGGTGTACGCGCCATATGAGGCTGATGCGGAATGATTTTTCATACATTCCGCACCAAAGTCCCCATGAGGGGACTTTGTCATTTTTAAGACTAAGTAGTATAGAAAGTTTTAAATATATTGACCGAGCTTAGCACTTAATAAGTATCCTGAATTACTATCAGCCATCAGCTATGAGCTATCTGCTATTTCTAACTGCTGTCAGCTACCTTTAGTGACTAATAACGAGTCTTTCACCTTTCTCATCCCTGTACTATACTAAAACGATATCAATTCCATGAGCATACGACCTAAAATTTTAGTATTGCGTGGCGGGTCCAAAAATCACGCGCTTTCCATCATGACAGGCGCACATATAGTCGGGTCACTACATCTTTACGGAGGAGAAGCGGTGGATGTGTATATAGACCAAGAAGGAGCATGGTATAAAAATGGATTACTGGTAGACCCACTTCACGTGTTCTCAAATGTCGACGCGTATATTGATACTGTAAATCAATCAATCGCTCAAAAGTATCACCATTTAGCCGAACGGCTCGGTGTCCTCCGCTTACTTCATAGCAGAGAATTCCCGTTTTCTTTAAGTAGAGAGATGCTCTTTAGGGTGCTCAGACAGCATGACATACTGACTCTTGAGACAGTAGTATTTCGAAAAGGGGAGGAAATTACTTTGGAAAAAACGAGAGATATTTTCACAAGAATATTAGCGCCGTATATTTTGCGCTCCTTACATGGAGTAGTAGCAGGAATAATAGTACATACGCATAAAGAACTTGTAGAGAAATTACAAGAAATGGTAGTAGTAAGTGATGTAGAAGTAACACATTATCGTGATGCAAAAACAAGAAGTATTGTTGCTATGCCGAGCTACAGAGACGAAGAGCTGTATATGACTCTCCCGCTTGAGGCTCAGGTAATGAAATATGAAAAGCCAAGTAAAGATACCAGGCTACTTCCCTTGTCTTATCTTTCTTCAGACGACAAGAAAAGCATACAAGATTTTGTACGGCGTATTTATGAAGCGCTTGAACCCGAGTCACTTTTCTTAGTTGATTTTATAACCACAAAAAAGGGTCACTTGGTCACAGGTATCACATCTTCCCCAAATATCTTAAGTGGCGGGCGATTTCTTGAGTCACTTGCGACCACGGGCACAGATATTGCGCATTATGCTCTTCATTATTATGTAAAAAAGCAGAAAAATTCTGCGTATGGCTTTGTGAAAGACAAAGACCAAAACTAAGCTTAATGCTATACTAAAGAATATGCTCTACTTCGATAAAGTTTATAAAGAATATCAAGATGGAAAGTCCGTTATAGACGACGTTTCCTTTGCCATCAGTAAAGGCGAGCTTGTTTCCATTGTTGGACATTCAGGAGCAGGTAAAACAACTATCATCAAGTTGCTTTTAGCTGAAGAGACGCCTAGTAGAGGTGTAGTATCCTTTCATTCAACCGATATTCACGATTTAACTGGTGATAAAATGACAAAATACAGAAGGAAAATAGGTGTTGTCTTTCAAGACTTTAGACTCATTCCCTATAAAACAGCATATGAAAACGTCGCTTTTGCCATGGAGGTTTCTGGTAAACATGACGGAGACATTATCAGTGACGTCCCCCATGTTTTTGATTTGGTAGACATGAAAGATAAAATGCATCACTTCCCGCATCAGCTCTCAGGTGGTGAGCAACAGAGAGTAGCGATAGCCCGCGCCATCGTCAATAGGCCTGAAATTATTATTGCTGATGAGCCGACAGGGAATCTTGATCCGGTTAACACTTACGACATAGTGCAAATCCTTAAGAAAATAAATGATCTCGGTACGACGGTCATACTTACAACACATAATAAAGGAATAGTTGATTCGCTTGGTAAGCGCGTCATTGTTATGGAAGCAGGAAAAATTATTAAAGACACCAAGTCGGGCAAATATACAATATAAGATTATGAAAATGACACTTTTACGGAGAATACTCGCTGCGGGCTTTAGTGGCTTTTATCGTAATCGCACTGTCTCTCTTTCGTCTATACTTATACTCACCATTACACTTTGTATTATAACGGCTTTTTATTTCTTTCGAGCAGTGTTTGATTACACTTTAGCCGAGGTAAGAACTAAAGTAGATGTTCGTATATATTTTACTGGAGACGCAAGTGAGGAACAGGTTTCTGACATACGAGCTCGTATCTTGGGTCTTCCACAAGTGAGCTCAGTAACGTATACCTCTAAAGAGCTTGCGCTGGAGCAATTCAAGGAAAGTCATAGTGGGGATCAGCTCACATTACAAGCGCTTGAGGAGCTCGGGGAAAACCCTTTTGGCGCATCACTTTCTGTGCTCGCTAAGGATCCATCAATGTATGAAGAAATCGCAAAACAGCTACAAACAGGCTCTTCTGTTTTGGGTGGCAAAGAAGAATATGTTGATAAAATAAATTATTATCAGCTCAAAGATAGTATTACTCACCTTAATTCTATTATTAGTTGGGTAAACACAGTAGGTTTTTGGATATCACTTATCTTCGTTTTTATGAGCTGTATGATTGTTTATAACACGGTGAGGCTTGCTATTTTCGTTTTTCGAGATGAAATTGCTGTTATGAAATTAGTCGGAGCATCGAACATGTATATAAGAGGGCCATTTATTGTTGAGGCAACACTTTACGCGCTCGTAGCAACCGCTATTACACTCGCCATCTTCTATGTGGCAACCATTTGGGTAACCAAAAAGACAGTAGTCTTCTTCGAAGGAATGAATTTCTTTGTTTATTATAAACAAAATTTCTTTGAGCTAGCCCTTCTGCTTCTTTGCTCTGGTGCCCTCCTTGCAGTTATCTCTTCCATTCTTGCGGTTAGGAAGTATTTGAAAGTTTAGGAGATAGTTATAAGTTATATGTATTAAGTTCTAAGTTAGGTACTAGATTAAGTACTAGCTGTCGTTAGTATTCCTATTCACAAGTTTATAAAACAAAAAAGTCGCCAGCCACAGCAAACTTTTTGCCGAGACTGGCGACTAGCGACTCACTTTTTGATATGCTTCGCATCTTGCGAGAGGTAGTAAGTATCCTCGTAGTTGTAGCGTGGGGTCAGCACCCCTATTTTTTATTTCATCCTCAAATTGTAAATGGGATGCGTCTGGGTTGTGCTTTAGGAAAATATCTTTGTGATGCTCTTTCCTAAACCCACAGCATGTGCACCGCATATTTTTCTTAACTTTTCGCAAAATCTTACTCCTTCCAAGTTAGGTTTATTTGATACTACCTTTTTTCAAGAATAAAACAAAACATTTTAAATGCTATACTTCTTTTATGACCCAAAAAGAGGCTCTTTCTATTTTAAAACTAGGGCACACAACTTTTCTCACTGGTGCTGCCGGAGCAGGTAAGAGTTACGTTCTTCGCGAATATTTACTTTATCTTCGCTCTCATAAAGTACCGTTTGCAGTGACAGCGTCTACTGGTATCGCATCAACGCATGTCGGAGGGCAGACAATACATTCTTGGAGTGGTCTTGGAATAAGGGATACTCTCTCTTTTTACGATTGTGAAAGCTTCCTAGAGAAACAACCTCTCTACAAAAAATGGACCAGTATTTCTGTACTCATCATCGACGAAGTCTCTATGCTCTCGGCACAATTCTTAGATATGCTGGACACACTTGGTAAGTCGATGAGAAGAAGTGAGCTTCCTTTCGGAGGCTTGCAAGTTATTTTTTCGGGAGATTTCTTTCAGCTTCCACCTATTTCAAAAAGGGGAGAGACGCCTGCGCTCTATGCATATCATGCAAAAGGCTGGAAAGAATCGAAGCCAGTTATATGTTATTTAACAGAACAACATAGACAAGAAGATGATAGTTTAACGAGCATACTTAAAGAAATACGGACGCAAGATGTCACTGAATATACCTACGACCTTCTGCGTGAGCGAAGTGAAGTTATGGCTGTGACATCGGTTACAAAACTTTATACACATAATGTTGATGTCGACAGCATCAATGCTAAAGAATATGAAAAAGTAGAAGGGGAGCAAAGGTTGTATAAAATGGTAACGAAAGGGAGCGCTAAAAATGTGGAAATGCTCAAAAATAACTGTTTGGCTGAGGATAACCTCGCACTTAAAATTGGAACAAAAGTGATGTGCATTAAAAACGATTTGGAAAGACGTTTTGTGAACGGATCACTAGGAAAGGTAATTGGTTTTGAAAATGATGATACACCGATAGTGAGTCTCGCAAGTGGCAAAAAAGTGACAGTTAAGGCTGATTCTTGGCGCCTCGAAGAAGAAGGAAAGGTGAAGGCGGAAATATCACAAATTCCCCTTAAACTCGCTTGGGCTATCACGGTGCATAAGTCGCAAGGCATGACACTTGATGAGGCAGAAATTGACCTCTCTAAAGCATTTGCTCCAGGTATGGGATATGTTGCCCTTTCGCGCCTCAAGAGCCTGAGCGGTCTCTATTTAAAAGGCTTAGGTCATAGCGCGCTTTATCTTTCAGAGGAAGTGCGGGAGATGGATGATCTTTTCCAGAAAAAAAGTGAAATGGCTGCTCTGGCATTGGTAAAGTATAAAGAAGAAGATCTTACAGAAAAATATCACCTTTTCTTGGAAAAGAGCGGCGGTACTAAAGAGGTCTCAGTCATTAAAGATCAGGATGAAATAGAGGAAAGAGTGAATACTTTTGAAGAAACAAAAAGTTTACTTGCAAAGAAATTTCTTCTTTCAGAAATAGCAGAAAAAAGAAGTCTCACTGTAGATACAATTATCGGTCATATAGAAAAACTTGTAGAAAGAGATGAAGAGGTTTCATTCGAACATTTGCTTCCAAAGAAGAAAGATAAAGAGAAAATAACCGCGATATTTATACAAGTGAAAGCAAAAGAGGGTATGTACAAGTTAACTCCGACTTTTGAAGCTCTTAAAAGCGTCTATGATTATCACACTCTTCGTCTCGTCCGGGCTGATCTTCTCAAAACAAAGTAGTGAGGTTTTTTCAGAGCACTTTTTTGGTAAGATGAAAGCAATTTGAACGTAGGAAAGATTTTACTGTGCGACTTATTCAGGCAAAGCACCTTCTGCCTGCAAAGAGGACTGACCTGCCTGTGCCTTCTGTAATTCTTCAACCAAGCCACCCATATTTGCATAAGCGTTAAAGCTCTCAAGGCTTATACCACTAGCACTTAGTGATTTAAAGAGAAGAACACCCATCACAACTGAAATCACAAGCGGGAGCACAAAGAAAATAATAGTAATCCACATCGAGCGTATCGAAGCTCTTCTCATCCTCTCTGAGTTTTCTAATATGATGTTTATCTTTGCCTCTTGATTATTTAAGACTTCGATAATAGTATCAAGGGTGGCCGTTGTTAATGTCGCGTGTGACATGCCTGCCGCTTCAGGAATTTTTGTTCCTTCTGCCTGTAATGTTCCTGTTTCCATGTGTTTTAAAGTATGGCAAAAAATAATCTTTTTGTGAAGTGGGTATCTTGAATAACAGCTACTTTTGTGGTACTATTTTGAAGTTTAGTTATGTTCACGGCTCACTATTGTAATATAGTTATATCTTCTCCCAAATTTAACTAATTACGAATAACTATTAACGTATAACTAGTCTTGGGGAATCGTCTAATGGTAGGACACATCCCTCTGGAGGATGGTATTGGGGTTCGAGTCCCTGTTCCCCAGCCAAGTTTCAGAATTCGTTTTTTCGCCAAAATTCGGAGCGTCGCAAAGCGACGCGACGGGGGTTTCCGCCAGAATTCGCCAAGGGTTTTTGAAATCCAAAAGAAGCGAGCGGGACGCGAGACGGGGGTTCGAGCCAATCTTTTTAAGAAAATCTCTTTTAGCTTCGAGATTTTCTTCGGAAGCGATAATTAAGGCTTGGTTACTGTCTAAAATGAATTGTTTAGAAAATAATTATAATCAACTCTCTGTACTACGCCTGGGGCAAAAAAACGTAACGGCTCTATTAAGCTGGCTGGTACCAAAGCAACAACTCCACCCGAACGGACGAACTACCGGCTTCAACCAGAGTCTTGAATCTGCTACATCGCTAGGTCCTTCAGGAGTGCGGTAGTGATAGGGATGAACAAAACTCGGGAGAAAAGCCAAGACGGCATCGGCTACGCTTGCGACATCCATTGTGTACGGGAGATTCATCGGGATTAAGGCGTGGTCAATACCGGTAAGCGCTCGCATTTCGAGAATATCAGCGCTATCGCCAGCTATGTGAATCTTTGTTTCCCATAGTGTAACGAATTAGCCCTTCCCTTTCTTCCCTTTACATGCTGACTATCATCACTCTCGGGCAATTTACAGGGGAACTGCTTCAATCTCTAGGCCGGCCTTGAGTGTGCTATCAACATTAGTAAATCATAAATGATTGCGCTTAAAGTGCTAGAGTAAAATACCTAGCGATCGGCGCCGGAATTTGCTAAACACGACAGGAGTGCAGGTGTCTCGTTCCAACCACATTGCCCGCTACTTTGTCGTTTGCATGTAGCCGTTGCGTAACAGGCGTACTCGGGACGATATTCGCAGTTTGCGATGAGATCCGGCTCGTCAGGCTCGTCAGTACAGAGTTGACCCGAACAACCACTTGGGCGGCAAGCCCCCGCTTTGGGGGGAGCAGGGACAGTAATGGGCGGTTCTTCAGTAACTGACAAGGCTTTGGTTACACTAAATGTAAACCTGTAATCTTGATCAGAAATAGCTTGTTTGGAAGACGACTGCGGACTGACTGTAGTCAAAGCGACCTTTCGTCCAAAGGCTTCCACCCCCTCAATTGAAGATATCTCAAGAACTTTTGCAGCACCGTCTTCAACTACCTCGATTATAAGTCTCACCTGTCCAGCTTGAATACACTGCACGTCAGCCGGACAGCGACTATCTTCTTCAATACTAAGCGGACGAATCAAAACGCCAGAAAATTCACCAACCGCTCTGAGAGCCACTCCGCCAGCGTCAGGTACTGGTGTATTAGGCGTCACTGTCGTAAATTTGCGAGCGGCTAGATTAAATTTCAAAACCAAACTCTTACCCACCGATGGTGTTACAGCAAAAGAATCTCCCGCGGCTCGATCAACGTAATTGACCACAATCGTTCCATTCGCGCCGGCCGTAATTGACTGCGGCGCAATCCGATCACCTACAAACACAGCCTCACTACCGACGATTCCGGTCTCGGTTGTAAGTGCGGCTACCACATAGAAGAAGGTAGCACTGCCGCCGGTTTCCTGCGTGAGGAAAAATACTTGGTCGGCTCGTCCATCAGCGTCGACATCAACACTCTGTTCGTTACCGAAGTAGTCGGTCATACCGCTAGCACTTTGGGCTTCACCATTTACGAGTCGAACTTTTTCACCTTCTATGGTGTATTCCGCATTTTTGGCCGATTGACTCGTCGTGGCTGGAGGAATAGGTTCAATTACCACAGTGCCAAGGCCATCTTGTTTCAACATATAATTCACTACAGTCGGTACCCAGAATTTCTGCGTAGCCAATAGACCGATCCCCACCATGATTAAAAATAGTAAAACGGCCTGAATAATGCGCAAGGTTGGTTTGGACAATGACCAAGCATTTGATGGTACATTCATAAATTAAATTATACCACAAAACACAGCCTCCCTTGATTCAAACCCGTTACCAAGTATATAAGCAGTATACGCCCTGGAATTCCAGGGCGTATACGTATTTCAGTTCACTTAAACAAGGCTTTTAGCCACGCACGAGCTTGACGAGAAAGAGTAGAGCTACCGCAACCTGAATTCTCTTTTGAATTAGAATGAGTTAGAGTTAAAGTATGAAAAGAAAAAAACAAAAAATTCCCCCAGTTTTCAAGTAGTGAACGAAATGAAACATATTTGAGGCTTATTTTATAAGGCTCGTATCGATAGGGGAATTATAATCCGAACTTTTGGTATACTGATTCATATGAAACTCTACTTATCTTCAATTGGTATTAAGTCACCACAAGATTTTTATGATTTAGTTGGCAAAAATTTAAACATAAAAACTGCATTAATTACCAATGCTTTTGATTATAAAAATTCAGAGGATAGAAAAATAAAATATGATCTCGTCATGCAAGAACTTACTAAAGTAGGTTTGGTGTTACATGATATAAATCTTCGAGATTATAATGACGAACCCGAGAGACTTAAGTCAGACTTGATTAATTTTGACGTGATTTGGATTTGTGGTGGAAACGTTTTTCTCCTTAGGCAGTACCTTAAACATAGTGGCCTAGATAAAGTTTTAAAAGAAATTCTCGATACTGGAGTTGTGTATGGTGGGGATAGTGCGGGTGCCGTCGTCGTTGGGCCATCTCTTGAAGGTTTTGACCGTGCAGATCATACAGATCAGTTACAGGATGTAATTTTTGAAGGTCTACGGTTGGTGGATTTCGTAGTGGTACCTCATAATGGCAATCCAAAATTTCAACCTCTGCTGGAAGAAATCATTAGAGATTTGTCACAAAAGAAACAGTCTTATGAGATAATTAACGATAATCAGGCTGTGGTGGTTGACCAAAATAAAAGTAAAATCGTTGGTTTTTAGAGATATTTGTTCTAATATCGTCCCAGACGGCCAGCAAATTCAATTCTGATCTACTTATAGGTAGATAAACTAAAAGCCCTGGCGGGCTAATTGTGAGACATGTTTTTGCAATACTGGATACTTCCAAGTTATAGACTTCCAGTTCCAGCGATTTGCTTAGCAAAAAGCAAATCGGGGAAACAAACTTGATGGTGGTGCGGAGTGCTAGTTCCATGAATCTGCCCTGGGAAGGGGCAGATTCTCGGCAGGCCACATATACTAGCTTCTCCCTGTGGGGTCGAAACTATTATTGTGTCTGCATAAGTAAAGCATAGTTGTAGCTTCGCTACTCGTTGTTTTACTCAAACAAAGTAAACAAAAAGCCCCAGAGGGCTAAATGGTAGACATATTTTTGTAATACAGTCTCGTATACAAGTGGAGAGATGAGTTCTTAGCCAAAGCTTCCTCGGTATTTGAAACAAATAAGACTGAATCGGAGCAGGATAAAAAAGTGAAACATTATGAGTACATAATAACCAAGTTGACTACTCAGAACGATTTTTTAGAGAAAGTCTTGGC
>JAYVAE010000002.1:0-4059 GCA_043751115.1 bacterium
TGGGAAGCGCGGAAATCTATTTTGACAACACTCAAAATAGATTTCCGCGCTAAACCTTTGTGCCGCTTGAGGTGATGGGTAACTATCATCCTAGATAAATAATCGTCTGAGATCGAAAGATTAAAACAGAATTCGGCTTATGATAAGGGCAGTATGAAAAACGGCGTGCAAGCGCCGTTTTTCTCTTATAAAAATTGCACACTTAAGTGAGATGTGCGAAAAAACAAGTATTGTAAAGGAGTCGTACAAACTAGTGCGCTAATACGAAAATAGTTGTTTTTGAGTAAACGATAAATATCTTGGATAAAAAAAGGTCACCAAGTATGCAATGTTTAACATGTTATAATCAGAAAATGATATTTAAAAACTCGCTCCTCTTGGCATTTTTCTCTGGACTTTCGCTTCTCCTTGCAATAGTTCGTGATAGGCTACTCGCTGAGAATGTGGGTATTTCTTTCACACTTGACCTCTACAATGCCTCTTTTCGTATTCCAGATTTATTGTACGGCTCGCTTCTTGCTTTCATATCAGCAGGAACAGTTGTTCCCTTTTTAACGAAAGAGGATAGTCACGGCAAGCAAATAAGTCCGCTACACAGATTAATTACGCTGTCTTCGCTTTTTCTTTTTATCAATGCTTCCATAGGTTTACTTCTTTTTATTATACTCCCTTATATTGCTCATCTTATCGTCCCAGGATTCACTACAGGTCAAAGAGAAATGTATGTCAGCCTCACGAGACTGCTCATGGTACAACCAGTACTCCTAGGACTTGCATCACTTTTTTCCTGTTATGCTCAGCTTCGAAATGAATTCATACGTCTTGGCGTATCGCCACTTCTTTATTCTCTCGGTATTATTTACGGAATAGTTTATCTTTACCCTCTCTACGGTGTGCAGGGTCTTATTATCGGTGTTGTTATTGGTGCACTATTCTCACTTGTGCTTCAGTCATTTTCCCTTCGATCACTTAAGTCTCATCATTTTAAGCATGTTTTTTCTTGGTCACTCACCAGAGAGGCGATACATCTTGCACTGCCACGCTCGGCGACGAATATTATTACTCAGGTGAGAGTAGTTATTTTTCATGGTTTCGCAACGTTACTCGGCCCCGGGTATCTCTCGGCCTATCTTTTTGCTCTTCGCATTCCTGAGGCTATGGTACAAATTATTCAGCAAAGTGCGACCACAGCAAGTATCCCCGTCTTGTCTCGCGATTATTCAGAGAGAAAAATAGACTTGTATAAAAAGACGGTAAAGAAGTATTCAATTGCACTTTTTCTTATCGGCATAGGAGCGTCACTTCTTATCTTCCTCGGTAGGGAAGGATTAGTAGCTCTTCTTTATGGGAAGAGTACCATGAATGCACTTATCGTTTACTTTTTAGGTGGAGCACTTCTTGCCCTTCCTTTCCAAATGCTTGCGGGATACTTATCCATCAGCTTCTATTCAATTCACGACACAAAGAGTGTCATGATTGCATTTCTCATTTCGTCACTTCTTTCTGTGCCGTTCCTTTACACATCTTTCGGAACGGGAGCTTTTCAGCTTATTATTGCAAACGTTTTCTTTTGGGTATCGACTTCCTTGATGTTACTTTTCTTTTACATGAGAAAAAAGTTCTAGGCTGTAAAAAAATCACTATTCTTAACTTTATCTTCATTCTTTTGCCTGTAGAATTCTTTTTACTTATGAAGCATTTTCGTGTAGTATGAAGCTATAAAGAAAATCTGCATACTTAGACGCCGATTTGAGGAACAGTTCTTCTTTTTTTAGGAAACGTACTAATAGTACGGCTACGATAAAAAGGGATTGTGACAAAAAAGCTCGCCAAGTACTGAGGTTTAATAATATGAAGATACGTAATTTCTCAATCATTGCTCATATCGACCATGGAAAGTCTACTCTCGCAGACAGGCTTCTTGAACATACTCATACCGTGGAAAACAGAAAGATGAAAGACCAAATGCTCGACTCGATGGAGCTCGAGCGTGAGCGTGGTATCACTATCAAAATGACTCCAGTGCGTATGGAGTATGTGAGACCAAGCGGGGAAACCTGCCTTCTTAACCTGATAGACACGCCAGGGCATATAGACTTCTCTTATGAAGTGTCTCGCTCGCTACGAGCTGTTGAGGGTGCGCTTCTTCTTGTCGATGCGACGCAAGGCGTACAGGCACAGACATTAACCACTCTTGAAATGGCAAAAGATGCTGGTATCGTCATCATTCCGGTGGTGAATAAAATCGACAGCCCACTCGCGAAGCCAGACGAAGTAAAAGACGAAATAGTTGCACTCCTTGGCTGTTCCAAAGAAGATATACTCGCAGTTTCAGGAAAAACAGGGGAAGGGGTTCCCACGCTTCTTGAAGCAATTATTGCGAGGGTCCCTCCGGCGGTTAGTGAGTTTGATGGAAAGAAAAATTCTTCCCGCGCACTTATCTTTGACTTTGAATATAGCAATCATCAAGGTGTCATACTATATGTGCGTGTTCTTGATGGAAAAATTGCGAGGGATTCAGAACTTACTTTTCTTCAAGCAAAACATAAATTTCTCGTTCGCGAAGTAGGGCACTTCGCTCCAGAGAAAAGACCGGTTGAGACTATCGAAGCTGGAGAGATTGGCTATATTGTTACTGGCATCAAAGAGCCTGGTGTCGCTCGAGTGGGAGACACTGTGACAACTTTTGCACACCCGCTCCCTGCTTTCCCTGGTTACTCTGAACCAGTACCGCTTGTTTTTGCGGCTGTTTATCCTGAATCTCAAGATGAGTTCGATGATCTTCGTTCATCACTTTTAAAATTGAAACTTTCAGACTCTTCGCTCACTTTTGAGGAAGAATCGTCCGGGGCGCTTGGGCGTGGCTTCCGCTGTGGCTTTCTTGGTATGCTTCACCTTGAAATAGTGACAGAGCGTCTCAGACGTGAATTCGACCAAGAGCTCGTTGTGACGACACCGTCTATTACTTTTGAAGTGACACTCAAAAATGGTCAAAAAGAAATGATATACACGCCAGTTCATTTTCCGGATCATGGAGCCTATGTTTCTTCAAGAGAGCCTTGGATACTTTTAACTATTATTAGTCCTCATGACTATGTGAGCGCGCTCATGCAACTCCTTCATACTCATGAAGGCACCGTGAGAGATATGAATGACTGGGGGCAAAATCGCATTGAAATTATTGTTGACATGCCGCTTCGTGAGCTGATGAGAAATTTATTTGATGAGGTTAAAAGCGCGACGAGCGGTTACGCCTCGCTCTCATATAAAATGGGAGAAATGAAGGACGCATACGTTACGCGTATGGATCTGTACGTGGCAGAGGATAAAGTGGCAGCGTTCTCTCGTGTCGTCCCTGAGCTCCGCGCACAAGAAGAAGCCGAAGAAGCAGTGGAGAAACTTGAGAAAATACTTCCGCGAGAACTTTTTAGAGTGAAGATACAAGCGTATATCAAAGGGCGTATCGTAGCGTCACGTTCGATTGCGCCAGCCAAGAAAGATGTTACAGGACACTTGTATGGAGGAGATATTAGTAGAAAGATGAAGCTTCGTGATAAGCAAAAGAAAGGGAAGGCGAGGATGATGGCTGAAGGAAAAGTACATATAGCCCACGACACCTTTCTCCGCATGATGCGACCTTAGCCAAAATTCTGAGCGTCTGCTTTGTCGAAGCTTCGTCTTCCTCATGCGCCGTACGTCTATGTACGTCTTATTCGTAAGACTTGCTTCTCCTCGCATCCATCTCAGAATTTCGGCTAAGGGGATTCATAGACTTTTTTAAAAACGCTTGCTATGCTGACTGTATGAAAAAATATACAAAAATATTATTTGCTATTGTTTTCATTGGCATAATTATCTTTGCCGGAATTGGTCTTCTCTACATAAATGGAAAACTTGCTGGTCCTTTCGGAATATGCCCCCGAGGGCACTCATTGGCAATGGAGCTAAGAGGGGGAAATCCTAAGAACCCATCCACTATCTTTTCTCCACACCCAGTACTACACTAAAAGCACAGTAGCCCCTTTACTATCAAGGTTACGTAGTAATCTATGCTTAAAA
>JAYVAE010000003.1:0-4043 GCA_043751115.1 bacterium
TCACCAGCAATTCTAGACCCGGTAACGTTTTTGTTTTTGCTTATTATTTGCATTTTCTAGGGGAAGAGAGAGTGCAATATGTATGTGAGCTTAGACAGCTTTTACAATTTGCCAAGATCAAGGGTTTGTGTCACTCCAATCTCCTTAACAAATTCATGCACATGAGAAACAATGATAACCGGCCCCTCAAACTTCTTTATAGCCTCTGCAATAAAGGGAGTATGTCTAAAGTTGATATGATTCGTCGGTTCGTCGAGTATGAGAAGCCCTGGAGCAAGGAGTCTGAGGTAGACAAACATAAGTAATCCTTTTTGCCCCTCTGAAAGTAGCCCAATTTTCTTTGCAAGTATATCTCCGCTAATGAGGAGACTTGCTGCGGTAGAGCGAAGAAGCTGATCGTCTAATCTGTCTAACACCTCAGCGAGCTCTTGATAGCAAGTCTTCTCAAAATCAAGCGTAGAAAAATCCTGTCTGTAATAGCCAATTTTTATTCCCTTTTGTATGGTGACGCCGGGAACATTTCTTTTGGCAATTTTTTCAAGAAGCGTCGTTTTTCCTATACCATTCGGTCCGATAATATGTAGCTTGTCTCCTTTTCGAAGCTCAAGATTTACTTTTCTTGTCACAGGGTCACCATCATGAAGTACCTCGACAGAAGAAAACTCGACAATAGTACTACCAATATCCGGCTGAGTTTTTATAGTAAAAGGCATGATAGTTTTATCATCCTTTCGCACATCTACTTTACTGTCTTCCATTTCTTCTATTTCGTCTTTTAACTTTGCTGCAAGCTTACGCATCTTTCCTCCCTTCAGGGCAAAGAAGTTTACTTTTTCTTTATTGTCGATAATTTCTTTTTCAAGTCTGGCATTTTCTCGCCTTTCTTTTTCTACTCTATTTTTTATTTCTTCTACTACTTTAAAGTAATTACCAACATATTGCTCAATTTTATGATGTTGAACGTTTATATAAATAACTCCATGCGTGAAAGAGTTAAGGAAAGGGGCATCATGAGAAATGACAATGACGGTACCATCGTAAGCATTCATGAAATCAGTGAGAAGTTTAATGCCTTCCTTATCCAAGTTGTTTGTCGGCTCATCGAGCAGCAGTATGTCAGGCTTTTGAAGGAGTGCTTGAGCGATGAGGAGACGCCCTTTTTGCCCACCAGAAAGTTCCTTGATTGTTTTATCGAGAGAGACGGTAAGCCTTACTATGTCAAAAGGTTCTTTTGCCTTCTTGTCTATGTCATAGACTTTTTCGATAAAAGCTTCTTGTAAAAATTCTCGTACCGTCATGGACCACTTGACGTGTGGGATGAGTTGTTTCGCGATAGCAACTTTAAGGCCTTGACCGAGAATAACCCTTCCTTCATCAACTTTTCTCTCGCCTGTGATGAGGGAAAAGAGAGTGGACTTACCAGCACCGTTTTGTCCCATGAGTGTGAGTTTGAGACCACGACGTATGACAAAGCTCGTCTCAATGAGTACAGGCTTATTTTCTCCGAAACCAAAACTCACGTCTTCAAAACGGAGCACTACTTCACCACCAGACGGAGTTTGTTTTGCTATAGCCATAGGAAAAAGATAAAACGATACTAATAAAATTCTAATAAAACATAATAAAATACAGGATCTCTACCTCGACAAAGTCTATTCTTCAGTGCTTTAGAGAGACTAAAGTAAATGTGCTTTTTACTATAGCATATTTTTTCACATTTGTCGAACGCTTTCGTGCGCTGTGGTATACTCATTCTATGATTATCCCCGTACGTAAAATTATTAGACTGTTTATTGCAAGCATACTCCTTATTATTGGAGCTTTTGGTCTCGTCTTACCGGTATTAAATGGCATCTTCTTCATTGTCGTTGCGCTCATTATTATATCGCTCGAATTTCCTGCCCTTGATCACTTTTTGGACAAACAAAGCAAGAGAAATCACAAGGTGGGTGGTGTCTACGGCAAAGTAAGACATTTTGTTAGGAAACATTTTTAGTGATGGCTGAAGTAGGCAAAAAGAGAAAAATGAAAGAGACAAAAAATGAGAGGAAAGTTTTAGCAGATATGAAGGATGTGGTCGTGCTCTACCACGCTTTTTGTACTGACGGCTACTCAGGTGCGTGGGTGGCTCATAAAAAATTTGGTGAAGAGGCATCATACGTTCCGATGAAGAGAGGGGAGATACTTCCCGAAGGATTGGACTGGAAAGAAGTATATGTGATTGATTTTTCTTTTAGTAAAGAAGATATACAACACGCGGAGAGTGTGACAAAAAAATTTGTCATCATAGATCATCATCATTCTTCAGAAGAAGAGGTGAGAAGTGCGAAAGAGTATGTTTTTAATAATGAGTATTCTGGGGGTTATTTAGCTTGTAAGTACTTTTTTCCTGAGAAGCAGGTGCCACTTTTTGTGAAGTATATAAGCGAAGGGGATACGTATAGATTGAGACTGCCTGATCACGAGAAGTATATGCCTATAGTGTATGCTCGCGATATGACATTTGAAAACTTTGACGAATATGAAAAACTTTTTGACAGCGAAGAGGGATTAAAGCACTTGGAAGCCTTATCAAAAATTGTCACTGAGTATAAAGGGAAACTTCTTCGGCCAATTGTGGACAGCATCCACTTTATTTCTTTTGAAGGGGTGATTATGCCAGCGGTGAACGCGACGCTTCCAATAGACGAAAGGTCCGAGGCGCTACACCTCATTTATGAAAAGTATCCACCGGTAGCGCTTATGTACCGCTATGATAATGGACAGTGGAAATGTTCGCTTCGAAGTAATGGAACTTTTGATTGTACTATAATCGCAACAAAGTATGGCGGAGGTGGTCATAAAGGGTCTGCTGGCTTTGCTATTAAAGGAGATATGCCGTTACCTTTTGCGAAACTATCAGATGCAGTCACTTTAGAGTAGTAACTTGAAGGCTTGGCAGCTAAACTAACCATTGCTAACTTTATTTTTTAAGCGTAATTAGGTCGTTTTTTACAAGCCATACCCACAGTTTTTCTGCGCTTCTTCCTTCTTGGATTTCTCCATTTGATAATTTTTTAAATATCTCCTCTCCAGACAAGACTACTGTGTCAATGTCACCTTTTTCTAGTTCTTCGAGTTCTTGTTCACCAAGTACGACGTTCTTTACTACGAAATAGTGTAGGTCCCAATCAACAGATGCGCCAGCTTTTGAAATACCTAGAGGGATAAAGTCACCACTCTGTACACCAGCTTCCTCTCGTCCTTCTTTTTCTGCTGCAGCTTTTGCTTTGGGGGCAATATCTAAGGCGCTTTCTCGGTGAGCATCAAGCTCAAGAAGAGTATCAAATACTTTACCTCCGGGTAGGCGATAATCAACTCCATCTGTTTCGCGCCGCACTTCCTTTGTCATAAGAAGAGCCTGGGCACCATCCTTCTCTGTCTCAATAAGAAGTCTCACCCCAGGAGCCCGTACTGCAGCTTCAAAAGTAACTCCAGGTTTACCTTCCCAAGTTACGATTTCAAACATTTTACCTCTATAAACTACTTCTAATTTAGGCTTTGCTAGTGTTTCCATAGGATAAATTATATCACTTAGATTCTTTTTCAGAAAAGGGTGGAATAGACTCAAAGCTTCTTCCATCGGGAAGAATTATCTTTGATGCATGGAGATACAATCTCTTTTCTTCTTTATCAGACGGAAGGCCGTAAAGTATGTCCCCAATGATGGGGTAATGAATGAATGAGAGATGGGCTCGGAGTTGATGAGTGCGACCAGTGAGAGGGCGAAGGAGTACTTTTGTTTGCTCTTTGCTAATTTCAAGGGGAATGACTTCAGTCTTTGCTTCTAAAAAAGGGCCGCGCGCATTTGGGTCGCTAGCGGAGGCTCTCTTAAAGCCTTTCTTTTCTCTTCCTAAACTAATGTCGATAGTGATATCTTTTGAAATCTCGCCGTGAACCAGCGCGATATATTCTTTACTCGCCTTGTTTTCTCTAAAAGCTTTTTGTAATTCTTCTAAACTATATTGATTCTTAGCAACGACAACAATACCAGAAGTATCACG
>JAYVAE010000004.1:0-17463 GCA_043751115.1 bacterium
AGATGCAATCAACGGATGGTCAAAACAAAGTTTAATAAATCTTTGTTGCTATGATTGGATTAGGAGACAGTGGGAAGAGGTTAATTAGGGATGGTATAACATATACAATGCAGTGAAAGGGAATATTTTTTGCGCCACTCTCATACGCTTTCCATAAAATGCTCGTGATACTTTACGAAGCCATAGGCCTTGCGCCGCAGGCTCTCGCGAGTCTGCCGTATGTCGTCACTCTTCCGGACGGTATAGAAAGTGCTGCCTCAATTACTCTTTCACTGAAACTCTTCCCAACATTCTCTTTCTTAGTGTTTTCTTTCTTTACTATCTCTTTCTCTAATAGTTCTTTCTTCATATTCTTATTTAAGGGTGAGCATTACCATTGCGTGGTCACTTTCTACTCGCTGATTTTCTATGGGGAGTTCGCTCATATCTTCGAGCGTTTCGTTGTAAAGAGCGATACCGGCTATATTTCTCCGTAGCAAGGGTGACACGAGTAGAGTATCGAGCGTTATACTTCTTCCTCTATAAAAATGAGTTGTTTTGCTACCCTCATAGTTATGCATAACATCATAGAGCTCTTCTTTTTCTCCGGAAGAAAGTTTTAATAGTGAAAAAAGTGTCGAGCTCGTGCTTTCATTGAAGTCGCCTAAAACTATAATCTCATTCCCTTCCGCTATGTCTTGAGACACTTGCGCTCGAAGTGCTATCATCTCACCCATTTTCTGAAGCACAGCCCTGCCGAGAGCTCGTGTCATAGTGCCGTCACCCTCTTTATTTTCATTTTCCAAATATAGAGGTAAGGCACTTTTCAAATGAACGCCATAACAAATGACTCTTTTTCCTTGATATGTGAATGAAAGTGTTGCGAGCTCGCGCCTTAGCCAAACTACATTCCTTTTCTCTCCGGCAATCAGTTCTGGGAGCTCAGCTTGTGGAAGCGATACACTTCTTACCTCCACATTTTCAATATTCTTTTTATAAAGCACGGCAGATGCAATACCTCTATGATCAGCAGTCGCTTTAAAATAGTTCATAGAAAGACGCTCCGCGAGCTTGCTTAACGCCTCTTTTGCCTGTACTTCCTGAAGAAATATAATATCTGGGTATACTTTTTGTATTTCTCTTACAAAGCAGGAAACTCTTTCTTGTACAAGAGCTTCCTGCACAACAAGACTTGCACCGGAAGGCTCTCTGTACTCACCCGCATCAAAAAAGTTTTTTATATTCCACGTAGCAATTTTCATAGTAAAAGCATATCATAAGAAAAGGCAGGATCTAGTCCTGCCTTCGCTTTTGCCACCATAGTGTCTGGCATGCCTAGTAATTATGAGATTCTCTCAAACCACACCTTACAGGCGTTACTAGTCCCAACATGTGGTTTAAAAACAGTCAGGAAACGGATCCGTTTTTGTTCTGACAGCCTGTAACAAGCATACATAAGAGACCGGTAGCTTGTATTCGAGAGGTTCGTTGTTTTTTTGTCCTCTTTTTTGTCCTTAAGTCTGTAGCGGAGGTCCTCGAGGCTCATTACCCTAGCTACACTCACATAACCAAGAACTTCGGTAGGATCTTCTTTCTCTTTGCCTGTATGGCGCAGATGGAACCTTCTGACAATAACAACGAGGAGCATCCAGGCCAGAAACCAAAAAACAATAACATTAATACTGAATTTCATGGATTATCTCTAATTTTATGATTGATCATGAACTACAAAAAACAGCAAAATTTGTATCCGGCATTACAATAACAGACTTATCCTATTTTATCAAATTAAAAAATCTCGCTGGTCTAGCGAGATTTTTTAGTTTACTTCTTTTTTGCAGGAGGTGGAGTTCCTTTTCCTGCCTTTGGACGCTTTGCTCCATAAAGTGAGCGACCTTGGCGACGAGCGTCTACTCCCGTAGCGTCAAGACGTCCTCTTACGATGTGATACCGTACACCTGCAAGATCTTTTACACGCCCACCACGAAGCATCACTACTGAGTGCTCCTGAAGTTTGTGCTTTTCTCCTGGAATATAGGCAGTAACTTCCATACCATTAGTGAGGCGGACACGGGCGATTTTGCGGAGCGCTGAGTTCGGCTTCTTTGGCGTAGTTGTCGTCACTTTCGTGCACACACCACGCTTAAAAGGTGAATTATAATAATTTGGTCTGTTTAAAATAGCGTTGAAACCACGACCCATTGCTACAGATCTGGTTTTCTTCTTAACTTGCGTTCTATTATTCTTCACGAGCTGATTGATTGTTGGCATAAAAATACTAAGTGGGCATATTGTACTACAAAAAATAAAAAGAAGCAACTTGGAAATCGTACAATGTTTCTTGCTGTGTCTTGTTTCTTCGGCTTTCCTAGCTTTTTATCACCGAAAAGTATAAACGCGTTTTAATCAATGGATAATGAAGGCAATGAATGAGTCAAAGGAATGAGACAGAGGAGCTACTTTAGTCACTCTTTCGCTCCACTTTACCTTCTACTCTCCTTTCTATTCTTCCTTCTGTGAACTTTCTTTAACGCTTATTATTTCATCGTGAACGGCGTCATAGATCACGAAAAGCTTAGGGTACGCAATAATATAATGACCTTCTTTAACATCTTTATAGAAAAAATGCTCTTTTTGCAATTTCTCAGCATTTTCAACTCTTACGAGAGAATGTGGTATACCGCTCGGGAGGGTTATTTTTGTACCTACTTTTTCTAATATATACATGTCTGAAAATGTATCAGTCTCATTTACTTTTGCCTGTACATATCTATAGGAAACAAAGAGCGATACTATGAAAAGAAATAAAGTAACAGTAATCATGGTTCCTTTTCTTCTTTCGTAAAAAAATGCATACGTTTGAGCTATCAAATAGCTAAATAGCCCGAGTGTCATTCTTTGTAGACGAGCCAAAAAACTTATTTTTTTTGTTCTCTTTATGATTGTCCTTTTGACATGAGCTTTTCCCATACAAAAAGTATACCCTACTTAAAGACAAATCTAAAGGACAAACTGTGGAAACACTTAACCTCCAAGGACAAATCGAAATACGTAAGGAGAAATAATGCTATAGATAAAAGATGCAACGATGATTGAAGCAATAATGAAAAATGGATTATAGATGAAGGTGCTTTGTATACGGAGCTTCGGGAAAAGGCTTTGTAATATGGACATACCATCAAAAGGCGGTACAGGAATGAGATTAAACAGCGCAAGAGAAAGATTCACCACAAGTAGCATATGTAACACTTTCCCCGCGTTTTCCGTTAGCATATCGTTTTGTACTAGGAAAAAAGAAATCATAAACGCTAGAATAACCAGGAAGAGATTGGCTAGCACTCCGGCTGCAGAAACCCAGAAATCCGCATATTTCCCGACGAGATTTCTCGGGTTGACTGGCACTGGTTTTGCCCACCCGAAAAGTGTTTGAGCAAGAAGAAATGCTCCAAGAGGTACCAGCACCGAGCCGATAATATCTATATGTGGCAGTGGATTAAGTGTCAACCGGCCTGCAACGTACGCAGTTCTATCCTTGAAATAATAAGCAACTGCACCGTGGGCTACTTCGTGTAGCACTATTGAAAAAAGAGTAACAACTGCGGCAAGAACGACAGTAAATAGTGAAAAATCCATTATTATATCATGATACCATACGGCGCTGTGAAGAAAAAGAGTGGAGACATAAGCACTCGCATGAATGAACCACCTCGCAACAAGCTGGCGGGAAATATAACCCTAAGAGAGATTTAAAGAGTTTGAATTGTGTCTGTTTGCTGTTTATTTCTAGTATTTTTTTTGTTTTTACTTTCTTTAATCTTTCTTTGATTTACTTGACATTTTCTCTTTCCTTTATTTTAAACTTCTTTGCCACATCTCTGTTGTGAAAAAATAATTTTTATGCTAAGATAGACGGACTAATCAAAAAATCTATGGCAAACATCTGTCTCCTTTGCGATAAAACATCAAAAGTTGTTGGAAAATATAGTAACTCTGTTCGTGCTACCAAGTACAACCCTTGCGGCGATAGACGTGTTTACCCAAATCTCCAGTGGGCCCGTATCCCGAATGGTCCTCGCATTAAGATTTGTACTTCTTGCATGAAGCGTGGCCTTCATCTGCAAATTAAATTGTAATTAACAAAATTACCGAATATGTTTCGTTAAAAGCCGTTTTTGCTCCATGCGTCGTACAGCATCGTACGCCTTGGTCACAAAAACGGCTTTTGCCTTGCATCTCCAGTAATTTTCTTAATTCCAAAGAGAATCTCATCTGCTTTGTCGCTACGGCATTTTTCTCAGTCGCCGTAGCACCTAACTACGTCTTCTTAAAAAAACTCTTATGCTTCGTGCATCTGAATACTTATACTTTAATTTTCAAATAAAACTCTAACGACCCGTTCCTCGTTAGGAAGTCAGTGGTTGAATCAACTTCATAAAAAGAAAATGCACGACCTTCGGTCGCGCATTTTTGTGTCATCCCCGACTAGGGGTGACAACATCTTTAGCTAAAAATTAAAAAGGTGTGTATACGGAAGCGTTACTTGGAGATGGCATTAAAACAAATATGAATGCGTGCCAATATCTATCAATACTAAAACCATTTCATTTTTAACTATTTGATACACCAAAAGTAAATCCCCTTGTATATGACACTCACGATATCCCGAAAATTCTCCCTGTAACTTATGATCCCTATACGCAGAACCAAGGTTTTTACCAGAGATTAGAACATCAATCGCTTTAGTTAATTCAATTTGAGTATTTTTCTTAAGGCCATTCTTAATTAGTTTTTTGAAAGATTTTTGAAATTGTCTGCTACGAATTAATGCGTACATGAAAATGTTATTTTAAAAGATCGGCAAACATTTCTTCTGCATTTGAGTATTTTTTACCATGCTTGAGCGCCCACGCAACTTCTTTATCCCATTCTACACGGATCTGTTTTGGTGTGCGAGTGGGTCTAAATGGCAAAGCCTGCTCCACGATAACTTGATTCAGAAACATATTTACCGCACTTGATAAATCAATACCAAGAGACTTAAGCGTTTTTTGAGCTTCTTTCTTTGTTTTTTCTTCAATTCTAATACTTAATGTAGTCATATTTTAATTGTATTACTTTGTCTATACAATGTCAACACACAGCATAAAAACAGAATATCTATTCGGCTACACATTTTAATCACAAAAAAAAACAAAAAGTGACTTTAATTTTCCACTCTCTCCATAGAGTCCTTTTCCATCAACTCTCGAAGCAGTTTATTTGCGTCCACCGTCTCTCCGTGCTCTTTTATAAAAGCAAACATCGATAAAAGCATCTTCTGAATATCAGAGTGGCGTATTTCTATAACAAGCTCATCATTAAGTGCCAGAAGATACAGCAAATCTTTAAATGCAAATAATTGCCCCGCATGAGTGAGCTATTTCTTGTCGACATACACCGTGGCGACGGTTCGCCCTTCATAGTCTTTAACCCACTCTATCCACATAGTTGCGTAATGTTCCTCTATCCAGTGAGTGTGTGTCACAAGCTCGGTGATGAGACCGTTTCTTTTTATTATTTTATTGATGTCTACATTCTAATCTGAATTGCAACACTTGTAATCAAAAACCCTGTGGTAGAGACCGCAGGGAATCGAGGTAAAATAATCAATAATATGAAATTCACAAATTTTTACAAGGTCCGTCATTGTAAAAAATTGTAAACACTCGCTTTGATTACAAAGCGAGTCGGGGATACAGTGTTTCTTCTTTTTGTTACTCTACATGTATATTCCTAGGCAGAATTACCCCATATTTTTTCAATTTCAATCCTACAAATCATGAAATATAATTCAAAACTTGATAAGACCCTCGAGTGTGCCAAGCTCGAGGATGCGCAAACTGTGTTACGCTTTGAGATCCTTTTCCATGAGGACCGCGGTACTGGCCAATGATGGCCACGTCGCCCTTTTCGAGGGTGACGGTGATACGGGCGCACAGGACCGAAGTCCCGAGCGTATCCGCGAACACTGCCGCAGTGTCAGCGTGGCCGACACCCGAAGACCAATTCGCCGAAGCGAGGAGGTCATTGACTTCCTCGAGCGTGAGCTCGGAGAAGGTCGGGGTGGCCGGCAGTGACGCCAGCATGTTCAAGGAAAAGGCGTTGAGTAACAACATGACGGGTGTCCCTTTCAAGGAATTTCGACAAGCTTGATTGCTTATCATCTGGGTATATTGTAGCACTTTTTAATCACTTTGTCAATCTTTTTATCATGATTAAATTATGATATTATAGTATTATAAATAAAGCTTAATTTATAATTATGTCAAAAAATCTTTACAAAAAAGAGATGAAGTCTCTCTTTACTAACCTTGAAAAGCTGGGCCTTTCTGAGAAAGAATCCAAAGTCTATCTCTTTTTACTGGGGAGAGAGCTCGAAGTGGGTAGCTCAAAAATAGTTCTTGCCACTAAATTACATGGTCAATACGTCTACGACGCCCTTGGAAAGCTCGAAGAGAAGGGTCTTGTTAAGCATATAATTAAAAATGGCCGTAAAAAGTTCCTTGCGAATCCACCGTCTCGACTAGACTCACTTATAGAGGAGAAGAAAATTGTTGCAAATGAAGTTCGAGATAAACTTGAGAGTCTTTTCCAAAGAAAACAAGAGCAGGATTTTGAAATATATCAAGGAGAAGACCAGTTTATTGCTCATGAATTTCAAATGATAGAAGAAGCTAGTGAAAGTAGCTCTATTCTCATCATTGGCGGGAAAGGTGACAAATTTTCTGAAATGCTTGCTGAGCAGAGGAGACCATACAATGCAAAAAGTCTTCAAAAGAAGATCATGGTGAAGTACATAGGCACGTCTGATCAAAAAGAATATCTTACAGGGGTAAAAAGTGGGCGAGCAAACTTCGAGTTTCGCATCATGTCTGGGCTTCATACCAACTCAGTAGGAACTTCCATACATGAAAAAGCTATTCTTTTCCACGTGTACGGCGACCCACTTCTCGTGTTTAAAATAAAAAGTAAACAAATCGCAGATGATTATCGTTCATTCTTCAACTCTCTCTGGGATATGTGTTCGAAGAAGTAACTATTTGATCCGGAGTCCCCAAGCGCTACCCTCTGGCAGTCTCTCCCTTTTAGTAAGAGTCACTTGATAGAAGCCAAAAGCCCATGTGACGACAAGAATAAGACCCTTATAAATAGCCCACATTTCAGGGGTAAGCAGAGCTCTCGCTATTTCATTTCCAACACCCAAGATAATGAAAAAAATAAACCATCTCATAGAGAGGATGCGCCACCCTTTTGACGTAATCAAGAAATAGTCTTTAAAGAAAAAGCGAAGGGCCGGTTTTTTGTACCAAAGGCTTACAGCTATTAGCGTGGCAAAGAAAAAATAGTACAAAGTGTCTTTAAAGATAATAAAGGCAGGGTTATCAAAAATAACAGTGAGGGAACCGAAGAAAAGTATCGTCGCTCCCGCAAAAAGCCCAAAGTAGGGGAGCCTTTTTTCAATAAAATAGGAAATAAGGAACGCAATAACGGAGCTCACTAAAAGCACTTTCACACCAAGAGAAAATGAGACAGCTTCAGTAAATATAACAAAAAGTGCTATAGGAACAAACTCCGTGAGGCTATTAATAATAAAGCGTGTTTTATGCATAAATGCTTTTTTAGTATACTACATTTTGTATCAAGAAAATTTTTCTTTAGGTCTAAGCTATAATAATTACCTGTGATTGTCCACATTAAAGGCGCGTAGCCCGCGCACATAGTACACCTTAGTCATACATTTCAGGTAATGAAGCTTGTATCTCAAGCAAAAATTCTTAAAGTAATTTAATTTTTTATTTTTCTGTATCAAATGTCAGTGAATTTTTCTTTACTATAAAGCGAATATCGCCCATGTCATCCGTTCTTAATACCTTACTTTTTACTTTCTCTACTCTTTCTAAAACCTCTTTACTCGGGTGGCCATAATTATTTCCTTTGCCTGAACTTACTATGACGAATTTTGGTTTTGTATAAGAAAGTAATTCTTTACCAGTACTATATTTACTACCATGATGTCCAAGCTTGAGCACTGTTAAATCACGCGGTAGCTTCCCGCTATCAATAAGTTCTCTTTCCCTCGTTTCCGGCAAATCTCCTGTAAAGAGAAAGGAAAACTCTCCGTAAGTAAGGAGCAAAACTGAAGACGACTCATTGGTTTCCTTTTCGGAAAAAACCTCCGCTTTTTTAGGAAGAATGACAGTAAGAAGAGCCCCACCACCGATATCTATAGTGTCACCGGCGACACTTCTTATGCTAACTATGTTTCTCGTCTTCGCTCCATACTCATCGTCAAGCTCTGTAGCAGTGCTTGCATGAACAGCAGAGACATACTTTGTAGGAAAGCGCTCGAGAACGGCGATAGAACCGGTTATATGATCTTTGTCTCCATGACTTGGTGCTATAAAGTCAATACTTTTATCAAGAAATGAAATTTCTCTCCCGACTTTTTCTACTATTACTTTAGAGGGTCCACCGTCAATAAGCACTTTCGTTTTAGCTCCCGATTCAATGTATATAGCATCACCTTGCCCAACATCATAAAAGGTAACTTTGAGCGTTTTACTAGGAATAAGCGCCTGAAAAAGTAAAAAACTGAAAAGAAGTGCCCCAAGAATGAGAAGCAGTACTGTGAACACTCCGTAAAAAAGTAAAAAGTCTTCTTTCTTCTTACGAGCTTGTTTATATTTTATAATAATATAGTCTTTAGCTCTTCTTTTCATGGTAAAAACTGTGGTAGACTTCCTAAGTATATGCTAATGACAACTTTTGAGAGCATTCTTTCGCAGGGTAGCCTTGTCTTTATTTTCATTCTGATGCTGGCAAATGGTTTTTTCTCTTTCCCTTCATCTCAGCTTCTTTACATTACTGTTGGATTTTTCATCGCTCAAGGTAAAATACCGTTCCTCCCAGCCCTTCTCCTTGGCTCACTTGGTAACACTATTGGCAATTATGCTCTCTTCCTTGTAACGAGTAAATACGGCGAAAAAGTTGCTAAGAAATTTCTACCGATAAAAGACGAAATGTTTGAAGCCCTTAAAGAAACTTTCAAAGAAAAAAGCCTCTTTTACTTGGCAATTGGCAAATTAACTCCGTCGCTGAAAGTTGTCATACCGATACTCGCGGGTATTGCCAAGACTCACAAACAGCTGACACTTTTAGTTTTTCTGATAACATCAACGCTGTGGGCAGCTCTCTTTCTTTCTCTCGGTATTTTTTTCGGCAAAAGTTTCTCGCTTGGTATATATGGCGTAATCATGGGAGCCATTGGACTTTTTGTGGCCCTCTACTTTACTAATATCATGCAAAAAAAGGCAGAATTAATTGCAAAGAAAAAGGAATCTTCTCAAAAATAAACAGTTCCTTCGATGACATTTTCATCTTTAGACAAAGTCGATACGGTTTTTTTCTCTCTGGCAAGTATCTCTTTCTTTTTTGAAAGAATATATAACGCAAGAAGAATAGTTGAGTAATACAAAAAACAAAAATAAGGAGTGACGGAAGCGTCAAGCATAGCAAGAGGCAGTTTTGCAAAGAATGTAGAGAATGCTATGACGCAGAATGAAAGTGTAAACAAAATGAATGAAAGTATGGACGGAATGAATGGTATAAACGGCGGTATCATAAGAAAGACTATTCCTAAAATAGTTATGGCCGGCACAAAAGGAGTAATAAGTAGCGTTGAAAAGATACCATACAACGCCGCCGACTGGAAAACTAGGGCTGTGTAGGGAAATACAAGAATAGTTACAGAGACAGTGATAAAGAAGAGGTCAAGGAGGAGTCGCAATATCCCTTGCCTTTTCTTAACATAATTTTTAAAAAACGCGGGGTAAACAAAAAGCACACCATACATTGCAAGCAGTGAGAGCTGTAATGATGCATCATAAACGAAGTCGCTTGGAAAAACAAAAGCGAGGCATAGTGTCGCAAAGAGGAGCACTTTTTGTGGGCTGGCGATATTACCCCTTACAAGCGCAAGCATAGAGATGGAAGCCATCAGTGCTGCACGAAGAATGGAGCCACTAAGACCAACGAGAGAAAGATACAGCGATACAACGACGACGCTTACAAAAAGGCGTAACCAAAACGGTAAGAAAAAGAGTATTGCTCCGATAAAAGCTACAATAATAGTAATATTAAATCCAGAAAGTGCGACAATGTGCGACACCCCGGCATTTCTAAAAAGCTGATTCTCCTCTTTAGTGAGCGCGCTACTTCCAAAAAGCGTAGCGCTTATGAGATCACTTTCAGGCGACCTCACGCTATTTTGTATTTTTTTTATAAAAGATTCCCTTTGTTTGGCAAGTGTAAGCGTCGTACTGGTACCCACTTCTCCTGTTCTGCTTATTTTCGGAAATGAATAGACGCCACTTATATTTATTCTTTCCAAATAAGTATTATAGTCAAATGTTGTGTTGCCCTGCTCTCTCATAACGACACTTTCTTTCTTATCGAGCGCTGCGCTTATGAGTACTTTTTCTCCTAACTCGTATTTTGGATAACTGTCAACTCTTATATAGACATGTAATTCCTTTTCACCAAAAAGAAATGAAGCGGTGTATCTTGTATATTTATTTTCTTCTTTTCTTTCCTCTATAGTAAGGAGCAAGTCTTGTTTTTGATACAGTTCATTTGACGTCTGAGCTACCTCTTGTACAAATTGTCCGCGCACGATAAACAGTGCCGACGCAAAGGTAAAAAGAAGGCATGGTAATAGCACTCTTTTAAGTAATCCAGTTTTCCTATCGAGGAATGAGACGAGAAGTAACAAGGTGAAAACAAAAAAGAAATATGCTGCGTAGTAGCTTGAGTAAAGGAGTTTGTCTTCTACGAGTAGTCCGACAAGTGCTCCGATACAGAGATACTGCATACTCAAATTTTTCTTATCTTATTTCCCTAAAAAATCTGCATATCTCCCCTTATCTCCGATAAAAAGTTCAGTACCCTCTTCATCCGCAAAAGTGGTCGCAATGACATCCGCTCTTTCATTTAATTCTATGCCAGCATGACCCCTCACATGTTTGAAATGTACTTTCACTTGGCGAAAGTCCAGATCTGCGAGAAGGTGATCTATTTCTTGCCATAAGTCTTTATTGAGTACCGGTTTTTTTGCCGATGTCATCCATCCATTTTTTTTCCAGCCCATCATCCAGTCGGTTGCACCTTTAATAACATATTCGCTGTCAGCGCAAATAGTAATCTCCTTTATTTCTTCTCGAAGATCAAGAAGACCCTCAATGAGAGCCTGCATTTCCATGCGATTATTTGTGGTATCTTTCTCATTCCCTCCTTTTTCCTCAACTCTTTCATCGTCATAGTAGACCACCCCCCATCCCCCAGGCCCAGGATTACCCCTTGAGCTTCCGTCAGTATAGATTGTTGCTTTCATGAGAAGAGTATAGCAAAAACAAGATACAAGGACGATGGTCCCTATTTTTTAAGGAATAACTCTACCTCGCTCACTAAAATATCATTCACAAAAATGCTGTATCCGCGTTTGTTTAAATGTATACCATCAGGAAGCACATTTTTCTTATCGCCAAAGAGAGACTCAGTAATGAAGGGCACAAGCGGTAAAGAAAACTCTTTCGCAAGTTTTGGGTAGAGTGCATCAAAAGATTTTTTATACTCCAGCCCGCCATTAAGCGGTGCCTGCATTTGAAGAAGGTAAACGCGAGGAGAAGATGAGGCACTTTTTAGTATTTCAATAGTTTTTCTCATGTTTTTTTCAGTCTCATCAAGTGGTAGCGCGCGTAGTGCATCATTACCTCCAATACCAAGAAGTGCAATATTTGGATTTTGACTCGCAATGAAATTTGCTCTTTCGCTATTTCCCTTTGTCGTTTCCCCGCTCACGCCGGCATTTATCACTTTTACTGTATATCCCTTCTTTAGAAGTGCTTCTTCAAGTTGGCTCGGATAACTTTCTGGAAGTGGAAGCCCATAGCCAGCAGTTAAACTATCACCAAAAGCGATTATAAGTGTACTTCCCTTCTCCTTACTCTCTTCTCTATTCTTTTCTTTTGAAAGCGGAGGTAATGGAACTGTCGAAGTATCTTTCTTTTGAAAAAAGAGGTACACAAAAAAGATTGCTATGACAAAAATGAGCACTAGTGCAATGCTAACGATTTTCTTCATGAAGTAAAATGGTGCGAAGTGATCGCTTATCGCTTTTCCATAAAAAGAGTCCAATAATAAATATCACAAATATAAGACCGAGTAGTCCAAAAACAAGTTCAGTATCAAACAAAGTATACTCCGAAACTTTAAGGAAAGAGAGAGAGATGTAGGTGGCGACGATGAGCCCAATAAAGTAGGAGAGTATGGAGGCTATGACGACAGTCGTTATTGTTTCCACAAAGTAAAGTGATGTAACAAACTTTGACGTCGCCCCAAGCGCGAGTAGTCTTGCTCCGTCTCTTTTTCTTTCCTTAAATGAAGTGATGACGAGGGTGGCAACAAGGAGTATTGCAAGAAGTAATGGTGGTACAGCGATGACAAAAACAAGGAGAAGAAGTAACTGTACTATTTCGCCAGCTATTTTGCTCACCTCTTTTGTATCAATGATAGTCACATTTGGCATATTGGCACCAAGAAAATTACTGATACTTTGCGCTTTCACCTCATCAACATAAGCAAAGCCGAAATACGTGGTAGGGAAACGCGCTATATCTTCTGGCGCTAAAACGAAATAAAAGAAGGGAAGTCCGGACCTGCTGTCGGTCTTTCGAAGAGACGTGACAGTAGCTTTCACCTCAAACCCTTGTATAGAAAATATGACGGATGATCCAAGACTGATGCTCGCCGTCTTGGCAAAGCTTTCATCGACCGAAACCTCTTTGGTAACGCCGATGACTTTATTTCCCTTGCTAATTTCTTCGGAGCTTAAGAGCTCATTTCTATACGTTAAATTATATTCTCTTCCAAGCTCGCGGGGGACATCTTCTTCTCCGCGCGCCAGCGCCTCTTGTATATTTTTTCCGTCGATAAAAAGGATGCGTGCTCCAACATTAGGGAAAAGGGTAAGCTCCGGGTAAAGGGGGAGTAGTTCCCTTTCCTGAGCCTGCTGCACATCGATGAGGTAAAGCGGTGGTATTGTCCTTTGTAAATCGCGCACTAAATAATTCTCAAGCGTCACTTGTGTGAGTGCGAGAGTTGAGATGGCAATAAGAGCAACAAAAAGTGAAGAGAATGAAACAATGCCAAAAAATCCATCGGCTCTTTTCTGTGCCAGTATAAGTCGAAAAGAAAAGGGAAACTTTTTTGACCTCTTTTCTAAAAGAGAAAGTGCTCCGATATAGAAAAGTGAGAGGGCAGCATAAAGCAAAATAATAAGGAACATCACCGTAACCCCTTTCACAAAATCCTGTAGCAAATAGCTCGCGACAAGCACAAGCGGAATAAGCGCACCCGTCGTAACAATAAGAAGGATCTTCATCGTATTACCTCCCCTCTTATCGGAAATGCCAAGTAAGAGCGCCCTCGGAGACAGTCTAAGACTTTCGAGAAGTGATGGCACAAATGATGCAAAAGCCGTTGCAAGGGAAATAAAGAAAGTGACACCAAAAATAAATGACGGAGTAATCACAGGAAGAGTAATGAGCAGGGTGTCTTTAATATACGTTTGAAGAAAGGAAAAAATAAGTGTCGAAGCAAAAAACCCAAGCACCGAAGAGAAAAGTACTATGGTAAATAAAATGGTACCGAGGAGAACGCCAAGCTCAATTTTTCGAAGACCAAGAGCCAGTAGTGTGGCAAAACTTCTCCTAAGCAATGAAAGGAGATACACAGTACTTGCATAAATATTCACAGAAGCGAGCACACAAGAAATAAGTACTGCGACAATCAGGAATGAAGAGACTATCATAAGCCCTTCCCTGAAACCTCTTCCAGAAATACCTGCTATGTCAATTTCAACTCTCTTTTCATTTCCGTAGAGTATAAAAGCTTCTTTCTCGCTCGTCGAAAGAGTATCTTTTTTAAATCTTACATAGTAATCCGCGCGAAGAAGTGAGGTCTGTAGTTCGCTTCTTGCGAGTCCCTCTGTGCTAATCAGCATTCGAGGGAGAAATCGCACGCCTGAGTAAAGTGCGTCTGGCTCCTTTTCCATTATCCCTTTAACGGTGTACTCTTTACTGTTAAGAAATAAACTGTCGCCTGCCCTTAGTGAGAGCCTCGAAGCAATAGTCTTATCAACATACACTTCATCGGCCTTCAGATAACTATAAGAGCCTGATTGTACTAGTGTAGTTCCGTATAATGGGAAAACTTCGTCGACGGCTCTGACTGTTGTAGAAATGGTTGAGGACCCTGCTCTTATGCTGGCGTTAAATCGTGTCTCTTTTCCTTTTTCATATGCCCCTTCTAAAAAAAGTGGTTCTTCTGTAAGTGGGAAAGAAGACTCTATAGTCACGTCTCCGCCGTTAATTTCTTGCGCCTGTCCTTTTAAATATATTTGCGAGCTATTTGTGAGTGAAAGTGTGAGCGCTACGATCAGACTTGTGAGGAAAAGTGATATGAAGGGCAGAAGAAATTTTTTCCACTCTCTCGTTAAAAGTATTCTGACGGCTTTGAGAATGAAGCTAACGCTCATGTACTGTTTTATTTTCTACGACCAGCACTCTGTCCATTTTATCTGCTATAGAAATGTCGTGAGTAATGATGATAAGCGTCCTCTTTTCTTTCGACACTTGTTCAAGGAGGAGGTCGAGCACTTTGGCACCCGTCACCCTGTCGAGGCTTCCTGTAGGTTCATCGGCGAGTATAATAGGCGGGGTACGCGACAGCGCTCTCGCAATAGCTACTCTTTGCTTTTCACCACCAGAAAGTGTCGCTGGGAAAGAGTTTGCTCTTTCGGAAAGACCAACACGCGAGAGAAGCTCTTCTACTCTCTCTTCATTTTTTGTGTCATTTTTTTTGCCATCCTTCTCTCTTGCCTTTTCTCCTGCGATGAGAAGCGGTGTTTCAATATTTTCTCTAACGGTAAATGGTGTTACGAGTTCAAAGGATTGGAAAATAATACCAACCGTTGTATTTCTATAAAATGAGAGCGCCTTTTCATCATGGGAAGCAAGTGGCACCCCGCTTACGAGTATTTCTCCGCTCGTTGGAGTGTCTAGACCAGCAAGAAGAGCCAAGAGCGTAGACTTTCCCGATCCAGATGGGCCGATGATAGCAACTTTTTCTCCTTCGGAGACAGTGAAAGAGACATTTTCAAGTATAGTAAGAGGCTCCTTCTGATCCGTGAAGACTTTTGAAACATTTTTCAGTTCAAGTAGTGGATGGTCCATAATTTTTCTAGAGGGTCATCCTGGAATTTTTGGTAATCCAAAAATATCCGGGATCCAGTGTTTGAGCTAGAAATGAGAAACTTGTCATGCAAGAGATCAACCTTTTTCTTCACTTCCTCGCGCAATGTTTACAATAGCTATACCCTAGGGAGTATACCATATTATGAGAGCAGAAGGGCGTTGTCATCTACTTCGCAGCGCGATCACTCACGTGAAATAGGGGCGCATTAACTGAATCTTTTTAGACTTACAAACTCTTCACTACATCCACCACACGTAACCGTTGCCCTGGTTCCCAACCGAAGTGCGATTCTTCCAGCTGCGCGAAGAGGATGTGCTTGTCTTACGAATACAGCTCGCTATGCGTGCCGATAGTAACAAAAAGAAAAATATCTTCGTCTATTTCTTTATAAATGACTCGTATATCAGCGGTGACGTTGAAACTTTTATACCCTGCATACTTTCCCGCAAGGCCGTGTACGTGGAGCACAGCACTTTTTTCATTCTCAAGGAAAATATCTCTTCGTTTTTGAAAAGATGTTTGCACACTCGGTGCGAGCTTACGAAACTCTTTAACAAATCGTTTATGAACGACTATTCTTTTCATGCTTTCTTTTTTGGAAATAAATAGTCATCCATTTCTTTCCCAGTACTAAATATTAACGAAAGGTTACTCTTCTCTTTAACATCTTGCTCGACCTCTTCTATAAGTTTCTCAAGAAGTGGCGTCATCGGGTAGTCTGCCGAAAAATGCACCGAACGAGTACGAATAAATTGTTTGAGCGATGCGGTGACAAAAGATGATAAAGTGAAACCGAGCTCTTCTGCAAGTTTTTGAGCTTCCTCCTTCACTTTTTTATCAGTTTTAATATTGATCATAGTTGTCTTCATATATCTAAAGTATATACTTTAGATATAAGCTGTCAACTAGTACTTTAATATTTACAAACTCTTCACCACATCCACAACCCGCAGTCTTAGTTCTGGTTTCCATCCAAAATGAGACTCTTCGAGCTGTGCGATGAGGGTGTGTTTCCCTGTAAGGAGCGCGAGCTTTTCTACCTCTCCAAAAAAATAAATAGTTTTGACATTCTCACCATCTGACTTTGCATATAAAATTTCATAATGACCTCCTTGTTTGCCAAATTCTCTCACTGAAAGCGCTCCGTCACTTTGGAAAGCAAAGGTCGGCTTCGGATTCCCCTCCCCGCAGGGCTCAAGCTTCTCTAGCTCTTTGTTAAATTTGCTACTCACGATATCAAAGGGAAGGAGCGCATCCACGATAAATTCTTGCTCTGGAACCTCATGTGATAGCTCGAGCTTTTGATATGCGGCATCGAGAGCTTCAGCAAGTGCGGACACTTTCTTCCTCTCGACACTAAAGCCTCCTGCTTGCGCGTGCCCTCCGAATCCAAGAAAAGTACCAGGTAAGCTTGCGCTCATGAGCGCGACGAGGTCTACGTGTTCTGGAGCTCGACATGACCCCTTATATTCATGCTCCTGCTCTCCCATCCCCCATACAAAGGTCGGCTTCCCTGTCTCATTGAAAACTTCTTGCGCGATGAGACCGAGCACTCCAGGACCCCACGACTCGTTTCCAATCACGACTACGTGTGTATGCACATCTAAATCGTATCCCATCACTTCTTTTTTAATGCCCTTCACAGTATCTTTTCGTATTTGATTGAGGGACTCGAGTTCTTCGGCAGATGCAATAGCAAGGGGTGCAGAAGCAAGCGCTCCTCTTAGCATATGATATGCGACGATGGGTTCACTCATACGAGATGCAGCATTAACTCTCGGTGCTATCGTGAAAGCGATATCCATCGCCGTTAGTTTCGATTGTTTTGTTTTGGATAAGGTAAGAAGTTTTTGTAGCCCAGCGCGCGGAGACTTCTGTAACACCTTCATACCAAAATAGGCGAGTGCTCTATTTTCTTTTCGAAGGGGAACCATATCCGCAATGGTTGAGATAGCGACGAGGTCGAGCCACCACTTTTCCCACCCTTCCTTAGTATTCTTCACCTTTTCAAGCAGTACTTCGTATTCTGGAGAAAACTTTTCTTGTGGTTTTATTTTCTTACTTGCACCCTTTCTTGCGTCTTGTTTCTTACTACTTACTTCTTGGAAATTGTCATGCGCGATTTTGTCATTG
>JAYVAE010000005.1:0-3959 GCA_043751115.1 bacterium
ACTAAAGAACGCTGGGCTTACGCCACAGCGGATTAGGTCGCAATCCTTTGGATTGCTATAGTTGAATAGCTTCGCTATTCAACATGTTTTGTAAACAAAACATAAACTCACTCCATCTCACGGGCTTACGCCACGGGAGGATTTATGTGGACTAAATAGACTTTAGTTGTAAAAGCCACGGACTTTTACCAAACTTCTAAATCTTTATACTTACGCATGGAGTAAAGTATATCATCAGGCGACCCAAACTAATTACGAATAACGAATAACGTTTACCTACGATACTTCGCACTTATCTCCCTTACCGCCTGTGCAAACCTCTCCATATCACCTTTCGTCGTGTCTCTTCCCATGGTTACTCTTATATTTTCATACGCTTCTTCATCGCTTCCGCCCAGCGCTTTTATTACATACGACATACTTTCGTCTTCACTAGCGCACGCACTTTTGTGTGAGACAGCGAAGCCTTTCGCGTCGAGCCTGAGTATCATTTCTTCACTCGTGATGCCTGACACCCTGAAGTTCAAGTTGTTCGGCACTCTCTTTCCTTTTTCAAAAGTACCGTACCAAGAAATATCAGGGAGGAGCTCTAACAACTTTTCTTTGGTAAATTTTTGTAGTTCTTCCATTCTTTCTTTTTCTCTATACTTCATTTCATGGGTTTCTAAAAGAGCTGATGCAAAGGAAGTGATAAGTGGCAAAGCCTCTGTACCGCTACGTAGCGTGCGCTCTTGTCCACCACCAAGTATGAGCGGTAAGACTTCAGTGCTTTCTTTTTTGTAAAGTAATGCTACCCCTTTTGGGCCATACACTTTAGAGCTGTTGACGGTCATAAGGTCCGCGCGTACCGAAGTAACGTCGAGACTTAGGTACTGCGCAGCTTGGCATGCGTCTATGTGAAAATAGGGATAGTCTTTCATCTCCCCTTTCTTTTCGTCTTCATTTTTTTGATCATTTTCTCCTTCTGTCTCTATCTCTAACTCCTCTTCATTACCTTCTTCTTTCTTTTGTTCTTTATAAAGGGCGAGCATACGGCCAACTTCTTTTATTGGCATGATAGTCCCCACTTCATTATTCACATACATAATCGAAACGAGTATCGTTTCTTTACGTAGCGCTTCTTTTACTTTCTGCACTTTTACCAGTCCGTCGCTTTCTACTGCTACATGAGTAAGAGTGATACGCTCTGACTTTTCTAAAGCTTCTACGAGCACCCTTACCGCAGGGTGCTCTACATTAGTCACGATGACATGAGGCGTTACGCCGGTCTTCTTTGCTTCAAAAGCCTTAAGTGTTCCTTCTATGGCAAGCGCAATACTTTCAGTACCAGTACCCGTAAAATATATTTCATGCGGACGACAGGAAAGAATATTTGCTATATCTTTTTTGGCCTTAGTAAGTAGTTCTTTGGCAATAACTCCTTCTTTATAAATTGCTGATGGGTTGCCGTAAAGAAAAAAAGATTCCTCTAGATTTTTTAAAACTCTCGCTGAAAGCGGAGTTGCTCCCGCATGGTCAAGGTACACACGTCGTTTCGAGGAAAGATCTCGAATTTTTTCGCTACCACTTTTTCTTAATATGTTCTCGAACAATTTCATAATTTCTATCCTAGCATAAAAAATGAATGCCCCATTCCACAAGTGGAATGGGGCTTACTCTCTACTGCCCCCTCGCGGTTGAGGGCTTAGATAGAAGTTGGGGGAGATCAGGCACTCAGTGTCGGAGTGCCTTCGCTGGAGAACTGACCGACACCTTCGAAACGGCCACTGCGCTTGGTTGACGTCGCCTTCAGGTGCGAAGCAGCCGCAGCGGAGTTGTTGGCCATGATCTGCTTGCGGCGCGAGTTGCCCGAGCTGGCACCACCGGCGTGCTGGCTGTAGTTGTTGTCGGAGCCGGTGGCGTAGATCGAGCCGGCAGGCAAGATCGCGTTGTCGTTGATCTCCAGCGGGCTCGCCTCGGCTTCATCGCCGGCATGTCGCGTCGGGCTCGCCACGGTCAGCAGATGGTGTTGGCGTGCGAACTGAACACAGCTCAGGTGCGGGGAACGGGAAACTTGGTTCATGTATCCTCCGGATAACGAAATTGATGCCATGAAAGTTTTTCAAGCTGTCAGTACAAAGGGGATTATTTGCCTTTGCACTGTCTTAAGCAACCTCCATTACAAATGATACTCTTTTCACATTTTTTTGCAACAACAAAAATGTTGTTATCTCCAGTTCAGTATTTTTTCTTTGAGAAAGTACTTATCCTTATACTCCTCGTTCACGCTTGCTGTGACTCACGGAGAGTGACGACTCGAGGCAAAAGATATTCCCTTTGATCATTATTTTGCATCACAGATAACATAGTCGTGAATACACTCCTTGTTATCTTGGGATGTGAGGCAATTTTTTGAGCACAAAAAATATGCTGGTCACAAGCAAGTGTGAGAGAAAAAGAAAGGCATGTAATACTGATAGTACTAGATTCCTGAATTACCAAATTCATATCTTGGTCCGATTTTTACATGAGCACAGGTTCGCCCGAGGATGACATGCTTAGAACTTAATACTGAAAACTTTTAACTCATTTTTTTGTGTTACACTCAGACCACTTAACTATGAACACTCCGATGATTACTTCTCTAACTATAGAATTTATTCTTATCATATGCCTCGCTGTTATTGTCATATCTCTTATGCTTCAAGTTTTCCTTTTGAAAAAAAAACTTGTTCTCTTTATGAAAGGCGCTTCTGGAGAAAGCTTTGAAGACATAGTGAAAGAAACATTACAAAAAGTGAAAGAGCTTGAAATTTTTGCTGAAAAAAGTACAGAAAAAACAAAAAAGCTTGAAGACAATGAAAAAGTTTTACTCGGCACTCCAGAGCTACTTCGTTACAAGGCTCTTGAAGGAGCGAGTTCAAATCAAAGCTTCTCACTCGCCTTTCTAAATAGTTTTGGTGACGGTGTTGTACTCACCACGCTACATGTGCGAGACCGTGTGAGCTTTTATGCAAAAAAAATCACCAACTTCTCATCAGAAGTTGAATTAAGCGACGAGGAAAAGCGAGTAATAACAAATGTAAAACAAAAAGTAAAAATTAAGTGACAGTAAGTAACAGTTAAAAGATTTTAGAAGATTTGAAAAAACAAAGTAACTGCCAATATAAAACAAGAGTTAAAACAAGGGTTAGGATTTAAATCTATCACAAAAATAAGAGACCCCGCTTGCGCGGGGTTCTTTGCGCGACGACAAGTCGTCACGCTTTCACTTACTTGCCACCTTTCGAAGTCTTAACTTATACTGGCTGAGCGCCAGAAGGGCGGCAGCAACCAGCATGACCGACGTCGGCTCGGGCACTGATGCCGGCGCGCTCGAGGTGCATGCTCCATCTCCGGCTGAGCAAGATGCAAAACCTGAGAAAGACCCACCCTGAGTGCCCGTCGTCTGCCTCACCCGAAAGCCATAGTCGCCAACAGCGAGGCTGGCAACCGAGAGTGTGAAGAAATTTCCGCCGAGATCATCAAAGAGAAAGCTTGCGCCGCCCATCAGGAAGAGCTCGACTTCTTGGGCCAAAGACCCAAAACCAAAGTTCGAAGTTGTGCCGGAAATCTGACCGGAAAAGTCCGTCACTCTAGCTACATGAAAGGTGAATGAGATGTCTTCCGTTGTCCCACCATTGAAGGTAGTGTTCGCGTTCACTAGCGCAAAGCCAGTATTGTCGAACACAAGCGATGTCGGCACTGCTAAAGCGCTTGCCGAAAAGAGCACGATTGGAGCAAGCACTCCACCAAGGAAACGCATCTTTAGTTTCATTGATAATCCTCGATTGCAGGACGACATGTCCACAAAGAGTTTACAACAAAAAAATATTTTTGTCTACACACATAAAATCGAGCATATAGCTCCCAATATCTGCTACTGTGATCTTTTTAATCTAAAGTTAGAGACGAGTTCAGAAGTACGTTAGTAGTCAGGG
>JAYVAE010000006.1:0-17387 GCA_043751115.1 bacterium
CACCCAGTACTACACTAAAAGCACAGTAGCCCCTTTACTATCAAGGTTACGTAGTAATCTATGCTTAAAAAATACCCCAGTGATCTAACACGGGAACAATTTGAAATAATACGACCGTTACTTGAATCAATACGAAAGAAAACTCATCCACGAATACTTGATACGTACGATATATTTAATGCCGTACTGTACATACTAAAAACAGGTTGTCAGTGGAGTGCATTACCTCACGACTTTCCAAAATACAAAACAGTACACTCATACTTTATGAAGTGGAGTGAGCAACAGAAAAGAGAAAAGAAGCTTGTGCCGAGTATACTCGAACAAGCGCTAAAAAAAATTAGTTGGCGAGGCCCGTATATCCAATGGTCGCACAGAGAAAACAAGCATGGTAATCGTTGATGCACAAAGTGTTAAAAACACTGATACAGCAAGAGAAAAAGGATATGATGGGGGCAAGAAGGTGTCTGGCATCAAACGTCACATTGCAGTAGATACTAATGGACTATTACACGGTGTAGAAGTAACTACTGCTAATGTAACAGATAGAGATGGGGCACTCCTTGTATCCAAACGACATAAAGATACTTTCTCTCACGTGAAAAAAGTGCTAGCTGACGGTGGGTACACAGGAGAAACCTTTGCAAATGAGATTAAAAAACTACTAGGAGCTACTGTAGAAGTAGTTAAACGAAGTGAGCTTCATACATTCAAAGTGATACCAAAACGCTGGGTAGTAGAGCGTTCTTTTTCATGGCTTGAGAAGTGTAGAAGACTCTGGAAGAATTGTGAGCGGAAATTATCAACGAGCCGTCAAATGATTATACTGGCTTTCGTTTCTCTGTTGTTGAGGAGAAGGGAAAGATAGTGGATGGGTTCTAATAGAGTTTATGTGGTGAAGTACATGACTCCAGATTATACAAATTTACAAAAATACCCAAAACAATACTTATGCAAGGATCAGCTTTGGGAAAAATTTTTAGCAATCATCAACAAAACCTCTCACCACTATAGTGAAGAAGGAGATGCTGGCATCATTACCCCTAGTGGCACAAGAGTAATGTATGCATCGAGTTTTAGTGATTAAAAATTAGCGAACAATTATTTTATTTCTTGTAAAAAAGACTCGGCCAGTTTAGCTGTTTCATCACTTGATTGATAAAAATTTTTCCATACAACGACAATGTCTGCGTCGTTGAAAATTGCTCTTTGTGCTTCTCTGATAGTGTCTCCACCTGCCACAGCAACTAGAACATCGTAATTTCCTTTGATTTGTTTTATTTGATAAAAAGGAATTTGTTTTTCTGTTGATAATTCGGTTTCATCAACACCTCTATGTAGCATTACTACATTGGGAAGTTTTTTTAATTTTTTCAAAACCGAAAGAGCATTTTCAACATTCATCATATCAACAATTGAATCAATATTAAACTCCTTGCATTCCTCTACAAAAATATCAATCGTTTCAATCGGAGCAACCCCAAGACAGGTTGAAGCATTGGCACCGGCATCAGCCATCATCTCAACTTCGCGAGCCGCCAAATCGGTACATTTATTATCAGCCACGATATAAGCACCTATTGGTGCCAGTGATTTTATTAGCGAAATAGCTTCTATACCATATATTTTTATTAGAGGTGTTCCTACTTCAATTAAGATTCTGTCCGAAGGCGGAAGTCGCGTGATAATATCCGCCACTTCTTCAAGAGTGCTGTTGAGGGCCACATGAAGATATTTTTTTCGCTTTTCTAATCTTACTTTATTAGGTAAAATATTAAAAATGTTAGACGGTGTAATCGGTTGATTGTTTATATTAAGTTCTTCATTTGACTCTTCATTAAGTTCTTCTAAAATATCCGGATTATCTTCAGTTAAATTTTTCTGCGACTCAGATTCTCTTTGAGAATAATTAGAAAGGAACCTAGAAAGGGATTTTGGATCTTTCACAAAGAAAAAAATAAGGGCAACTATTAAAAATACAGCTAGAATCGGTTCATAAAGAAAAATAAATAAAATAATGAAACTCAAAGTGGACACAGTGGACACAGTAAATTTATTTTTATTGTTTTGAATTTGCATACATTTATTTAACCAATTTCAAAAAATTGTGTGCTAAATTAGCTGTATTCTCTGGTGCATCATAAAAAGAACGCCATATAACTGCAATATCAGAATCATTAAAAAAAGCTCTTACGACCTCGCGAGTTGTCTCTCCACCAGCAACAGATATTAAAATATTGCCATAAGTTCTTTTTATTATACGGATTTGATCTAGTGGAATTTGTTTTTCTTTGTTTCTTTCGTTTTCATCTACGCTACGATGTAAAACAACTACAGTAGGAAGTTTTTTTAATTTCTGTAAAATCTCAAATGGGAATTGTACATTCATCATATCAAGCATCGAGTCAATGCCGTATTTTTCACACTCTCTAATAAATTCGTTTATGGTTTCTATGGGTGCTAATCCAAGACAGGTTGCAGCCGAAACACCAGCTTCAGAAACTGCCTCAACTTCTCTCGCACCCCTATCCATACATTTTAGATCGGCGACAATATACCCTGGTTTTTGCAGTTTTTCTTCCCACCAATCTTTTAACGAGGTTATGCCCTTCATCCCGTATTGTTTAATCAATGGTGTCCCTGCTTCAATAAGTATCTTTTCCGAGGCAGGAAGCATTGCAATTATATCTCTTGCTTCATCAAGAGAACTATTGAAAGCTATTTGAAGATATTTCGATCGTTGATTAAGCATGGCTATCTGTCATTCTTTACAGTTTTATTATATCCGATTTTAAGTAATTTTCCCAGTTATATCACCCCAAACAAACCCTTCCATAGTATAAAAACATGTCGCACATTGTTGAAACAAAGTTAAACGCATTAACTGATGGTATTCCAATGATGAAGCAGTTGCTTGGGTACGAGTGGATACGAGAACAGTGTGGAGTGGTTAGTTAGGGGTGGTATTATTTTTAGAGTAAAAGACTTCAAACTCCTTGGCGTAGTCTGTTATAGTCCTGTAGTTATTTTATTTTTAGTGATTTCCATAGTTAGTATGGTAGGTGAGATAAATATTCTCCTACTATATATACAAGTATAGTACACAAAATAGACCCATCAAAAGGGTAATTCTAAATATTTATGAGTTCGATTCCTACTGGCTTACACTCTTGACGAGGTCTGAAAACCCTAGCAAATAAGCCTCTAGGTCGGTCTCACATGGATGTGCCCTCGGCAGGAATCGAACCCACATCAAAAGCTTAGGACGCTTCTGTTCTATCCATTGAACTACGAGGGCGTACTCCGAATACTATCATACCTTTAGTTTTCATAGAACCTTTATACTTGAACGAAATTGGGGACGAGACAGCAGCCCTGCATCTTGGACGTAAAGGATGCTGAGGAAGTGTACTCTATTTGTACGGTGACGAATAAACAAAGAGTTTGGACAAAAAAGTTCGTCAAGTCTAAAGGTTCTATTTAGATCTGCTATACTTCTTTAATATGGACGCTAAGAAGCTTAACAATCAAGAAAAGCTGGACCACATGTTTGAAATGGTCAATGAACTCAATCATGAAATGCATGAGATGAAGAAAAAACAGGCTGCTGGCGAGGCTTACAAACTTTTTTATATGACACTTATCGTCATAGCACTCGCTGGAGTCTATTTCTTCGTCAGCCCGCTCTTTGAAGCCATTAAAAAGGCTCCTGATATGATTGACTCCTCTCTTAAAAAAATGGAAAATTTGAAAAGCTCTCTCCCCGATCAAGCTACTCTGCAAAAAACTGCTGAGCAAGTGACAGAAAAGATGGTGAATGTAGACAGAATAAAGCAGGGTCAAATCATGCTTGAAGAAGCAAAGAAAATGAGTTCTAGTACTAAAAGATAACTTTCACATAGCTTGCTCATAGCTTCCAATTGTGCTCCTCTTATGCTATAGTCTCTCTACTCGCCAGTGTCAATAGCTAGTAAAGAAGTGGTTACGAGAGTTACTACGAAAGTCTTGATACGGCGACAATAAAAGAAGAAAATGCTGGGATAGCTCAGTTGGTAGAGCGCTTGCCTGAAGAGCAATAGGTCCCCAGTTCGAGCCTGGGTCCCAGCACCAAAAATAAGAAAGCCTTCTGTGTGATGCAGAAGGCTTTCTTATTTTTGGTGCTGGGACAGAAAGTGAATGACTTCACTTTTCTTTTCTTTCTCTTCACTTTCTCTTTGATTTTTATTCTTCTTGACAAAGACTCCATAAAATATTAGTTTTACTTTGTCGATCTTTACTACACTGTTGCTCTATTCCTGTTTCCCCACCTCTTTGTGAAGGAACTGAAATGCTCAATCTAAAACTCAACTCAACTTTGCATCAAAAGCTTGCTATGGCGCGTTTGCAAGATATCATGAACATGACGGTCCGCGAGCCTCTCTTTGCTGGCTTCAGTCGTGCCCCGTCGATAGGGCGAGCAGGCGTTGCGCTCATTTTCCGCACGGCACATACTACGCAGCCGAGGGCCCTTCTGCTTGCTGAGAAATGTGCGAGTAGCTCTGACAGTCAATCGAAAAGCAACATGTCACTGGAGGCGTACTTGACTAGCGTCGAGACGAGTAACCAATTTTTTACTCGGAAACTAGCTCCTCATCAAGAGCCAAGTCAAAGTGACTTTGAGCACAGCTTCGCGTACACCTTTCATAGCTTCGCCCAAAGTCTCGCCTTCGCTGAGACGGTAGCTCCAAGACTGAGCATAAAACAACTGCACCCTCTCTTCCTTCACATGAAGCAAGATTGCGGCACTCATCCAATCTGGGAAAAGCATAGAACGAGGCTCGAGACAGTCTTTGGCAACATTGACTGATTTCCACTTCTTTCTCTGCTCCTTCCGCAAAAGACCACCACGAGGTGGTCTTTGTCTTTTTTTCCTTTTATGCATACTATTTTATAGACCTCCTCTTCAATGCTTTTTCTTACAAAGTTTGTTAGTATGAAATCATATGAAAACAGTTCCAGAAAAACTTACCAAGCCTTTTAATGCAAGCGACGTCGAAAGCTCGCTCTACAAAATGTGGGAAGAAAGTGGTTACTTTAATCCTGACAATTTGCCTGGCATTCGGAATGAAACCTATACCATCATACTCCCTCCCCCTAATGTCACAGGTACTCTCCACACTGGCCATGCAATTATGCTCGCAGTACAAGACACACTCATACGATTCCACCGCATGCGTGGAAAGAAAACTCTTTGGCTTCCTGGTACAGATCATGCTGCCATCGCAACACAAACTGTTGTTGAAAAGAAAATACTTAAAGAGGAAGGAAAATCTCGCCACGATCTCGGCCGAGAAGAAACATTACGTCGTATCAATGACTTTGCTAAAGAAAGTCAGTCGACCATACTTTCTCAATTTCGCTCCATGGGTGCGTCACTTGATTGGTCACGTCTCGCATTTACTATCGACGAAGAGCGAAACCTTGCCGTGAAAACAATGTTTAAAAAAATGTATGACGACGGGCTCATTTACAAAGGTCATCGTATTGTCAACTGGGACCCTAAAGGTCAAACCACTATTTCTGACGACGAACTCGTCTATGTTGAAGAAAAAACTAAATTTTACTATTTCAAATATGGTCCTTTTACTATTGGTACTGCGCGACCTGAAACCAAGTTTGGAGACAAGTACATTGTCATGCATCCAGATGATGAAAGATATAAAGAGTACAAACATGGAAGCACGTTTATTTGCGAGTGGATAAACGGACCAGTAGAGGCAACTATCATCAAGGATGAATCTGTCGATCCTCTTTTTGGTACTGGAGTCATGACGATAACACCGTGGCATTCTGCTGTCGACTTTGAGCTGGCGCAAAAGTATCAGCTTGATTATGAGCAAATAATTGATAAATACGGGAAGCTACTTCCAATTGCAAAAGAACTTGGCGGTATAAAAATAAAAGAAGCGAGAGAAAAAATCGTTGAGAAATTACAGAGCAAAGGACTCGTAGAAAAAGTTGAGGAGTATACGCACAATATTGCAACTGCTGAAAGAAGCGGCGGCATTATCGAACCTCAAATCATGGAACAATGGTTTGTTGGAGTCAATAAAGAATTTACACATTTTGGCAAAAGGACTACACTTAAAAAACTCATGCATGAGGCAGTTGCAAACGGCAATACAACAATCATTCCTGATAGATTTGAGAAAGTGTATCATCACTGGATAGACAATCTTCGCGACTGGTGTATATCAAGACAAATATGGTATGGCCATAGAATACCAGTGTGGTACAAAGGTTCTGAAATATTTGTTGGCTTAGAATCCCCTGGCAGAGAGTGGGCGCAAGACGAGGACACGCTCGACACCTGGTTTTCATCCGGCATGTGGACATTTTCGACACTGGGATGGCCGAATGATAGCCAGGATATCAAAAATTTTCATCCAACGTCATTGCTTGAAACTGGTCATGACATACTCTTTTTTTGGGTGGCAAGAATGATACTCTTCTCTACTTACGCTTTAAATGAAGTTCCTTTTAAAAAGGTCTATCTGCATGGACTCGTGCGCGACGCGCAGGGATGCAAAATGAGCAAGTCTCTCGGCAATGTCCTTGATCCTCGAAATCTCTCTGGTAAATATGGAACTGATGCTCTTCGTATGTCGCTCATGGTAGGTAACGGACCAGGAAATGACTTGAAGCTCGGCGAAGATAAAGTAAAAGCATATAAACTTTTTGCCAACAAAATATGGAATGCTACTCGCTTTGTGCTCGAGAAAACTGCGGACTATGAGAATACAAACGTCATATTGACCAAAGAAGATGAACATATTCTGTTAGGATGGAAAGTAGTGAAAGCAGATATCACGAGTGACCTCGAAAACTACCGCCTCCATCTTGCGAGTGAGAAAATATATGATTATTTCTGGAAAACTTTTTGTGATGTAATCATCGAAACTCATAAGGTGCGTATTATGGAAGATAAAGACAAGGAAAGTGCACAAAAGCTTCTTCTTTCTCTCCTTCGAGAGCAGATAAAAGTACTACACCCGTTTATGCCTTTTATTACTGAAGAAATTTGGAAAGATATTAAGGAAGAAAAAGAAGATTTGATACTCGTGACTGAATGGTAAACATGCCTATGGCAAATAGCTGATGATATATGCAATAAAAAAGGATGGCACGAGCAGTACCATCCTTTTTTATTGCCATGAGCTACAAGCTATACGCTATGAGCCATCTTCCATTTCTGTGGATTACTTATACTTTTATAAAAAGAAGGGGGTATACTATAAACATACACATTAACCTCATACTCGTTTATGCTTAAAGAAAAGAAATCATTTTTTGAAAGATTGGCAGGATCCATCAACGTCGAAGACGAAGAAGAGAGCTACTTAGACGTGGAAGAGCGAGACGACGAAGAAGAAAAACTTCCAGTTAAGTCTTCGCCTAGAAAGCTGAAAGAAGAGAGATCTTATGAAGACAAAGTGCCTGCACGAAAAATACATCAAATAGAAAGTGAAGAGTCAGAAGAGGAGGAAGGAGAACTCTCTGTTGATGTTTATCAAACACAGTCAGAAATCATCATTGAAGCTATGGTTGCAGGAGTCAAACCTGAGGACCTTCACCTCTCTATTACTCGCGATATGATAACCATCAAGGGTAGGCGTGATGCTAACACCCAAATACCACCCGACGATTACTTCTATAAAGAGCTTTACTGGGGTCCTTTTTCAAGAAGCATTCTTCTTCCTCATGAAATAGAGATAGAAGAAGCTGAGGCTGTAGAAAAGCATGGGCTACTCATTATCCGTATGCCAAAAATAGACAAGGCGAGACAGTCAAAGATTAAAGTAAAAAGTATATAAATAGAAAGCTCATACTGAGCGATATTTTTCAGAAAAAACTTTCTTTGCTCGTCACCGTACAGTGAGTACTACTCCTCAGCACTCTTTACGTCCAAGATGCAGGGCTGCTGTCTAGTCTTCAAATCTCATCTCAATCTCAACTTTCCAAGTGCAAATCCCGCCACGAAGGCGGGTTTTGTGATGAGTTTATGCAGAACGCTTATCGAGCCTTAAGGGCGTGGCCTACGCTCTTGCTGTTCTGGTGACCAAGGAGTAGGACAACACTCTACAAGAAGAACGCCCTTGGCGAAGAAGCTTCCCACCAGTACCACTCGCCTGCTTGGACAATCACACTGCTTCCAACGGTGAGAAGCCATCGCGAACCCCTCCTGCAAAAGAATATTTCTCCATTAAGTGACGTCGCCTTCATGATTACTTCACGATTTCTTACTTCTTCGAAAGTAAGCGGGTAAGAAAGTCCGAGAAGTGTTATGCGAAAGTAATCGCTCCACTCAGCCTCCTCCCAAACAAGAAACTCATGTGCAATTCTTTCTTCCGATGTATAGACAGCAAGAGGCTACACGGCGAGTAATTCAGCAATTGACCAATTCATAGCAGTCCCTTCAGGACAGTTGATCTTTCGTTATCCTACAACGAATAAGTAAAAAATGCTAGTATTATTTTCTATAAAAATGAATTTTTACGGCACATGTTACTCAATAACTTTTTTGGCTTCGTCATTCATGACGAGAGGATGTTAATTATAAATGTACACAACTTTACCGAATTCATAAAAGCGATTACTTGCTGACTTTTCTAAAACCACGGTATGAGATGCCTTCCTGCTCGAAAGCTCAAAGTCGAGACTCAAAATGGTAATTCCTTTTTCTAAAGACGCTTCAAAAAGCTTGTCCAATTTTTGAAGCATCTCTGGCTGTAAATAGACAAAAATATGTGTGGCTTTCCCAGCAATTTCTTGCCCTCTTTCACTAAAAATATCAGCACGAAAGATTTTTGCATTGCAATGTCTCGTCGTAAAGAGAGAAATGATAAAAGGAATGTATGCCTTCTCTATTCCTTTAGCCGAAAGTTTCGTATAACTTTCGCAAAATGCCTTAATCACTCTTCCATCCCCTGATCCAATGTCTAGAAGGACAGAATTTTCTGGAAAGTGATACTCATTAAAAAACTTTTGTAAGGCAGCTTTTTTTGAAAAAATCATTGGGACATCTGTTCGAAGTATATCGTAGGTAACAACTATAAAAAGAACAATAATGAGAGCAAGGAAGAAAAAAGAAAGGAAAATTATGATTACATTCATACGATGATCTCTGGCTCTCTCTGTATTTCAATACCAAAAACTTCTTGCACTTTTTTCTGTATAAGTTTTGTGTACTCATTTACTTCCGCGAGCGTGGCCAACCCCGTCGTATGTATCATAACGAGTTTATTTTTTTCATAAAGCGCAAGATTCTTATACGTAAAAATCTCTTGGCAGGAATGCTCGATCATGAATCCGGCTGGGAGCTTCACTGATGAAGCGTTAACCGGGAATATAACCATATCTTTAAACTCTATCTTCAAACTCTCGACAAGCTCGTTTGAGACTACGTGGTTTTTAAAAAAGGACCCAACGGAAGGAATTTCCTTTATTTCAGGAAGCTTCGATCTTCTGACAGCTATGACAGCGTCCCGAATAGATGAGAGCGATGCTTCAAGGTGATGCTCTTTCATGTAAAGAGCAAGACTCGGATACATTTCTCTCTCATTTTCTTTTTTTACTTTTGAAAGTTTCCAAAGCGTATCATAAATAATATATTCCTTATGCTCTTGAAAAATACTTTTCCTGTAGGCGAATTCGCACTCACTATTTGAAAAAACTTGCCAGACCTTATTCTTGACATCATATACTGTTACTGCTACGAGGATGTCCTTCACTTCTGTTCCATAAGCACCGACATTTTGTACAGGCGATGCTCCGACAGTGCCAGGTACATAGGAAAGCAATTCTAAACCGAAGAGACCTTTATCTACAGTATAATAAACGAATTCATCCCAGTTTTTACCAGCCTCGACCCTTAGGTAGCAAAAGTCGCCGTCTTCTCCCTCTCCTTCACTTTCTTTTTCTCTTGTTATGTTACTTGCAGAAATTTTCGCAAATGGTATGGTGAACTCTTTTGTGTCGACTAAAATATTTGACCCACTACCAATGAGTACATACTCATAATTTTCTTTAAAAAATTCCTCTACCTCTTCTCTGTTAGACAAGCTAAAAAGTCTTGCTCTTCCACCCATGCGAAAGGTTGTGTAGTCAGCGAGTGTTACGATCTCCATTTGCATACAGTGATTACTAACATGAAAGTTATTAAGGCTTGCTAGCAAAACTTGTTCTAAGTAGAGGCAGGTAGACACCATCTTTAAAAAGAAGCTTATCATCAACGAAGACATAGTCGACTACCGGGAATATGTCTATATGAAATTTTGTTTTATTAGTTGTCATGCCTTCTTTCTTAAAGATACTATGCTTTTCACCAAGAGAAAGGTGCATGCCGAGCACTCTCTCAAAGGCAGTAATGTCCGAAAGAGGCTTCTCCTTACTGATTGCTCTATTTAAACCAAAGCCAATTTCGCGAATGATCGGCCTCTCATACATTCTTACAAGCTCAAGTATTTCTTTAAAAAGTTCTGGGGTATTTTCGGACACCTTAACTATTTGCCCTTCCGATATGCTGATGAGGAATGGCTCATACATTTGTACATTAAAATCTTTATCAGCAAAAGCATAAATATATACTTCTCCATTTAATCCCTCTAAAGTCTTGCCTTCTGTGAAGACTTCGCCAATAGGAAAAGTCCCGCCAATATTCGCCATATTCGCATAGTCTCCGATATTAAGCATCGCAGGCTCTGTTCCGCCTTTTAGGATAAGCTCTTTGCCCATTGAAGAAATGGCCACCTTTTCGCAACTATCGAGAATACTTTTTATTTTTGGAGCTACAACTGGATACCAGTCTGTGTCATATGAAAGCGAACTCACATACGTCTCCCACATAGAGGCATCATTTCGAGCAAGATGCATATGCTCTATGACTTTTAAATGATTATTAAAAAGATGAAGCCTAATACGAAATTCGTTCAGAAGGAAATTGGTTGACTGAATGAGCACAACTAGATCGCCAGGCTTTAAGTCATTAAAATGAGATAGAATTTCTTCTTTATTACTTTTATTAAAATTAACAAAATGAGCGTCCGGTAGCGCCACCTTGTACGCTTCTGTGAGAATACTTGTGAGGCCTGAAACATCGTCGTAAATAACAAGGGCTTTCTCTTTGGCTCTATCATGTTTAATACAAATAGACAGGATGTCTGAGATATTATCTCTGGCTTTTTGAGTAAGAAGAGCAAGATCCCCACTTTCGTCAGCATGAAAATCCGTATGATTGTGAGCGGATACATTCTGGGGAGTCATATCACTAGTGCAAATACTTCTTTCTTAACTCAGAAAGCTCTCCCTCTGTAAAAAAGGCTGATTTTGATTCAAAAAATTTGATGACATGTTCATAATCTTCGGCACTTACTTCATCATTTTTAATTTTCTTCACCACTCCAGGATACTCATGGCAATAATCATCAAAAACTTGTGAGTAGCTGTCCGCATACCTCTGATAAATAAGATCTCCAAACTCTCCAGCGTCTTTGTTTTGACCCACCTCCAAGGCAGCCTTTCTCACCAGCTCATGAAATACTTCTGGCAGCATGAGCTCAATTAATTTAAACTGTAAAGGCATCACCTTATCAAAGGGTATCGCACCTCTTTCAGCTGAGACCACTACCCCTTCTTCCTCCGTCGAATCTACGTGTTCCATATTAGCTAAGTATACAAGAAGCAAGCACAAATTGTTAGCTCAGGGAAAACTTATCAAAGAAGTCGCCTAAATCTTAATCATGCTGAAATCAAGAAATGTTTGAGTCTAGACTTTTTTTTGAAAGAGTGTACACTTAATTAAAATATTACTATGATTAGCAAAGAAGACATAATGGTCACATCTATGGCCCCCAAAATGGATATGAGTGAAGGTGGGTTTAATTCGATGCCATCAGGTGGATATCAAGAAATGACAACCACCTTTACTTACCTTCTTATTGCTTTAGCTCTTTTAATTGTTGTGAGCACAATCACTTCTTTTAAAAAATTACAAAAAACCACATTTTTTGTAAATGTAATTGCCCTTCTCATCGTCGTCGTGATCTTTGTCCTCGCGGCGTCCTTCGATAGCAGATACTTGATCGGCCCAAGTCAATGGATGCAGGCGACATAAGTCAAAATTTCCTAGGGGGCCTCTTTATTTTTTGTTTACTCTCTTTTTATTTATATGAGTCCATCTCCCCAAAAAGAGAAAAAAGCAGGCGTTTCTCTGAGCGAACACTGGCGAATATAAGTATCTTTTTGTTATCCCTATTGTTTGTGACCTTTTGTAAGGTGGTACTAATAACAGTTTTTTCAGAAAAAATTGTTAACATGCCGAGCATAAACATAACAGCTCTGCCAATTTTGTTACAATTTTTGATTGCGGTTTTTCTTCTTGAGGGAATAAACTATTATTTTCATAGACTTTCTCACTCAGTTAATTTCTTGTGGAGATTTCATAAAGTTCATCACTCAGACAAGGTTTTGGATATTTTTACTTACTTTAGACATCATCCAATTGAAGTACTTTTTTCTTCATTCGTGATTCTTTTCTTTGTAGAGCTCTTTTCGCTACCGATTATCATGGTAAGCATATATCTTGTTCTTAATAATATTTTTCAAGTATTTCAACACTCGAATATAAGAATTCCTCATCTGGCAACTTCTTTTCTGAACAGATATTTCATTACGCCCGATCTCCACGCAGAGCACCATTTAAAAGACAGAAAGAGGTCCGACACAAATTATGGAACGATACTAACCATCTTTGATAAAGTACATAAAACGTATGCTCTTCCTGGTAGCAAGAATGAGTATGGCATTGCAGAAAATGAGTATTTTGGAGAGAGGATTGATGGCCTACTTTTAATGCCTTTTAGAAAATGAAGGGTGTCTCATTTCCTACCCGAGGCTAATCTTAAAAACTTAGCCATTTCCTACAATGGGGGATACCCAAGTATTTTCTAATCCCTAAATGATACCCAAACCAGAGTATATCAATTCTTGAAATTAGTGAATAATTTGTGTTTAGCCTGACGCATTCTTTTGGCAGATTCGAGGTGTGTAAACTTCTTTTGTTGTAGCAATAGGGAGTCTAGAGTAACCCCTTCCTTAAGATACTGTTCACAGTTAGGCAAGGAGAGAAACTTCTGTATCGGGGTCATGTAGATCTCATACTTCTTCTTAATCTTACCTTTGTCATTCACGTAGTCAGTCGCGAAGGCGCAGAATCTGTGATAATTAAGAAAGTCATCCAGGTAATCACGGTAGAATGTATTGATTGATTCTGCATGCTTCTTTGGTATGTGTATGTACCCCATATACTTCCTTACCACTGCACCATTCTTACCTTCTACAAGAGCATTGTCATTAGTCTTTCGAGACCGAGATTTCGTTTGTGATATCTTCAGCTTGTTAAGTAATTGCGACACTACTTTGTTAATGTATTCACTACCGTTATCTGAGTGGAAGTTAAGTACTGTGTACGGGAACAGTTCTAGTATTTCTTCCAGTAACGGTTGTAGGTAATACTCTGATATCTTCTCAACACACCCTACATACTGCATCTGTGTTACTTCATCAACGAAGTTAATATGATAGACACCCTTTTCCCTATCTAAATCTCCTTGATGCACTGAATCTACCCTTAGATAGCCTGGTTTTCCGTATGGATCTGGTTTCTTCCTTTCACCGATGTTTACCTGTGTAGCTTGTGTCTTTGTGTAGTGAAGTACTCTAGTTTGGTAGATGTTAGTTTTCTTAAGATTGTAAATATGTGGTACTGATATATGCTTCAGTCTTTCAAACTTCTCATCACCATATACGTGATACATCTCCTCACACACTTTCTTAAGAGCGTGACCATTCTGATGATTATACCCATTAGCTACTTCAGCGAGTAGTGCTATATCAGATGCCTCGTAGAAACGAGGGAAGGTGTGCTGTGTCCTCTCCTTCACCTTAAGAGTTCCGTGCAGCTTCTTCTCACGTATGAACCTATCTATTTGAATGTCAGAGTAATGAGTAACAAAGGCGATGTATGCTTTAACCATACCTTTCTCTTTTTTGCTTAAGTACACATATCTGAATCTACCCAGAGTCTTTCCTATCCATTCATATTTCTCTTCTCTAGAATCGCTCACCGTAAACTTCATTCCACCCGCTCCTTGCACTATTGTTTGTAATTGTTTAACATCTTTGATGTGGTCGTCGTACATGTCTAGTGTCATAACTGGCATACTGACGCACTTACAGGAGAAAGGCACCTTTCCTAACGGTTCGGTGTCTTTCTCTGTTAGAACGGGGTTTTATTTGGGTATCATTGAGAGGTAGACAAGTCTCAGACTTTCATTTCTTGCTAAATTTTGCTAGTATGGTGAAACATTGCCCTTGTAGTTAAATGGATATAACTGCGGACTTCTAAGCCGTTATTCGAGGTTCGATTCCTCGCGAGGGCACCACTATAGTGAGACCGACCCAGAGACTTATTTCACTACCTTGTAGGGATATGCAAGAGGTCTATTGTTCCGTCTCGAAATTGGGGTACCTGTCTGGGTTCGGGTTTCTTATTACTAGATTGCCTCGGCTCGTGACACAAAAAGGTGGCGACGCACTAACTATACGTGACCACTTTTTGCATTTTACACTTAATTTTCTTCACTCGTAAGTCACCGCTCTTCCTAGCCTATCTTCGATTTTTCTTCCTAAGATTCTCCTTGCCTCATTTTCCCCACAGACAGTAACGTCACCTTTTCCTATTTTTGGGACAATAGAGTCTATCATTTCCGGAAGCACAGCCTCAATGTTTTCAAGTAATGCGTGCGCGCCGTAGGGAAGCGGATTTCCGTCAACGGTAGTAATATGTTTTTCAATACAGATATGATGATTCATAGAAGATGGCTATAGTATAGCAAAGTACTTTAAGGTGACGTAGGCAATAACAGCTGCGACAAGAAAGACTACTGCGTTCTTCGTATGTTTCTTCACATACAATTTTCCTGCTTCACCGTACTTAGTAAAAAAGTATGCAGCGATACCCGCTCTCACTGCACGCCCTAAAAATGTTGCAAGAAAGAATATAAGAAAGTTTACAGCAAAGGCTCCAGCAAATAGAGAGAAGACTCTGTCTGGGAGCGGAGTGAGTGACGCAAAGAACTGTGCGTAAAATGCATTTACTTGGTAAAGCTCCTTCGCTTTCTCAAAAACTGTTTCTCCATTAAGTAAAGTTAGCAGTCTGGCGCCGTACTCATTAAAAAAGAAGAGACCGAGCACGTAGACGACACTAGCCCCCACCGCTGATCCGAGTGCGGACACAAAAGTAAGCACTTTCCAAGAATACTTTTTGTATGTTGCAAGTAGTGCAACATATAATTCTGGAAGTATGGGTGAGATAGAGGCTTCAAAGAATGCGATAACAAAAAGATAACGAAGTGCGAAGGGCGATGAAGACATCTTGAGGAGAAGCACGTCTGTCTTTTTAACAAAAGTTTTCATCGAAGCCTTGTTCCGTTGTGAAGCACCTTTGTTGGCGAAAGAAGTGTGAACGTCTCGCTATCACTCCCGGCAAGTATCATTCCATTTGATTCTAGTCCTCGTATCATTCTTGGAGCAAGATTTGTGATGAAAGGAAATTGCTTTCCCAATAGCTCTTCTTCTTTAACATACTCTCTGATGGCAGAAAGTATTTGCCTAATCTCTTTCTCACCTCTTACATCATCTGGTGACTGATCAGGCAAATTGTCCCTTTCCTCTGGTCTTTTTATCCCAAAATCAACAATAAGCTTATAGAGCTTGTCAGCCCCTTCAACAACACTCACTTCAAGAACAGTCCCGAGTTTTATTTCAACTTTAGCAAAGTCATCAATAGATATTTTTTCAGTAGTTTCGCTCATGATTCTCCTATTTTACCACGAATCTGCTTGCTTTTCCACATCTTCTTCTTCACTTTCTTCAAAGATCTCATCTCTTGTGCCAACAGGACCATTTGTCTTGTCTAAGTAACGCTGAAGAAGGAGCGCAGCCGCAGAGTCGTCAACATCATGTTCATCTTCTCTTCCCGGCTGCTTCCTAGCTTCTACAGTGGTATACCACTCTTTTTGAAAAACAACGCGAACATCTACCGCATCTTCTATTTGAGCTCCAAAGCTTCTCGCTTTTTTTGCTATTTCATTTGGCTTACCGTCACCATTCACACTCTCCCCTATCACAATCGCTGTTATTTTAAGCTCTCTTATCATCTCAATAGTATCTTTGAGTAACACTCCGTCATTCTGGGCTATCATAAGTGGGAAGGCAAGTCGCGCATCGTCATCTGACTGAGCAAACCCAACTTTTTTCGACCCAAAGTCAATGCCTAAGTATTTCATTTGGATAGTGTACTGTTTTTAGTTGTAAATTTCCAGTGAGTAATGAAGCTGTGAGGTAAAAAGTTTTATAAGATAATACGTTCTGGCTCTACACCATAATATATTGGATCGAGATAGATTATAAATATCTCGATAACCACATACAACTTTTTTAAAAGTGGTATACTGGGTTAGTGAGCGAGTATATAATTAGAAATCCAAATACGGAATGTTTTGTTTGTAAAAAAACTATCTATAGACGTCCTTCAGAAATACGATCGGGAAGAGTCTTTTGTAGTTCTGCCTGCTATGGAGCTAGTAGTCGGAAAGAAATCCCCTGCAAAGTGTGCGGAACACCTATTCTTTCTGGTCTTAATAAAAAGACTTGTGGTAGAGTGTGTGCAAATAGGGGGCGAACCGGAACATCTTATACTGGTAGCTCATTAAAAGATAAGGTAACAACAATTTGAAGAATAAAAGTAAGGCTACTTAAGCTACGAGGTAACAAATGTGAACGCTGTGACTACAGCAACCCTGCGGTTCTCCAAGTTCATCATAAAAATAGAAACAGAAAAGATAATAGTGTAACCAACTTAGAGCTTATCTGTCCAAATTGCAATTACGAAGAACATTACATAGAATGAAGATTGCTTGTGGTCATTAAGCAAACATGGTAGTATTTTACTACAAAACTAGGGAGGAGTGGCGGAGTGGTCTAACGCGCTTGTCTTGAAAACAAGAGTCTGGGCAACCGGACCGTGAGTTCGAATCTCACCTCCTCCGCCAAAAATCGAAATCAGTTTTTGAACCCGAAATGGGGTCGTGCCGAAGGCGCGACACTAATGCATTCCCCCCAAAAAAATCTGAATCTGAAAGGGTTTTCCACGCTCCGCGTGGCTCAAAAAGTACGGTTCGATCCTTAATTTGAAAGTTCGAACCGACTTTTTTGAACAAATGAGTATTTTCCTCATTTGTTCGGTCGTTTGCCAATTCCATATTGTATTTCAAAAACTTTTCGGTAAG
>JAYVAE010000007.1:0-17248 GCA_043751115.1 bacterium
GCCTTTAAGAACAAAAAGACGCCACTAGAGGTTATGGTAGAATCTACCTATTACAAGACTAACTTACCGGAGGAGTGCAAAGATGGGTGGACTTATACAGACGCTTGCGCTTTACTTCATGCCATGGTATAGTTTTTCCATACGGATAAGGTTACAACTAGCTGATAAGGCTGGTCTTTTTTATTAGAAATTTTAGATATACAAGGCTTAGGTACTTGGATGAGATTCGAGGAAAATCCTTTATTTTTAATGAAGTGTACATAATCGTACGATGACGAAAAAATAAAGGTTTTGACAAAGAAGGTCGCCAAGCACAGAAGCCTTAACAAAAATATGTTAGACATCAAAGCCCTTAAGGTCGCCCTCGAACAATTAGGCGAAGAAAAGAAAATCGCTCATGAAAAGGTGGTAGATGCTGTCGAGAAGTCTCTCGCAGCCGCGTATCAGAAAGAATATGGAAAGCGTGGGCAAATCGTTCACTGCTCTATTAACTTCGAGTCTGGTGAAACCGCATTTGAACAAGTGAAAATCGTCGTTGATGAGTCGACCGTGCGAATGAATGAGGATGAAGATACTCCAGAAACTGCTCCGGTAGAAGGAGATGAGCAATTCCTTCCTCGCTATAATGAAGAGAGACACATCCTTCTTAATGATGCAAAGCTTTTTAAGAAAAACGCGGAGCTCGGCGAAGAAATCGTTTTTCCGCTTGAAAATAAAGAAGATTTTGGACGTATTGCTGCTCAAACGGCAAAGCAAGTTATCGTACAAAAGCTGCGCGAAGCTGAGCGTGAAAGTATCGTTGGAGAATTTCAAGATAAAGAAGGAAATATTGTTTCTGGTACCGTACAGCGTGTCGAACGTGGCATGATATTTGTCGACCTTGGACGCACCACAGCTATTCTTCCTCAAGAAGAGCAAATCCCCGTTGAGCGTTTTAGACCAGGCGAACGCGTGAGAGGCTATCTTTACTCAATAGAAGAAGGGCTTCGCGGACTATCAGTGAGACTTTCTCGAACTCATCCAAAATTTCTCATCGAGCTTTTCAAGCAGGAGAGTCAAGAAATTGCGTCAGGCGTTGTTGAAATCGTATCAGTTGCCAGGGAGCCAGGGAGCCGATCGAAAATTGCTGTCAAAAGTAATGACGCAAAAGTTGATCCAGTAGGCGCTTGTGTTGGCCAGCGTGGAGCTCGAGTAGTCGCTATCACTCAAGAACTTTCGGGAGAAAAGATTGACATCATCGAATATAGCGAAAACGTTGAGGAGTATATTTCTCAAGCGCTCTCACCGGCAAGTCCGCTTTCAATAGTGCTTAATAACCTTGAAAAGAAAGCAACGGTAACCGTTTCTCCTGAGGAGCAGTCACTCGCTATCGGTAAAGGTGGTCAAAATGTGAGACTTGCCGCTAAATTAACTGGTTGGAAACTTGATATTGTTTCTGAAGGAGATGCTCGCAAAGAGGAAACTCTCGAAGAAGAAGAGAAGCAGATTTTTGCTGACCTTTCTGTTCTCGAAGACACTGTTCCGAAATCGGTTGAGATCAAGGACGAGTCTTCTCTCTAATTTACTGTCTTTTCCTTAATATTCTATTTCATCTTTCGTTCAGCATTCTCTTTGCAGCCTTTCGGTGTCCGAATTATTTATCAGTACTAACTTATTCTACCCATGTCATTAAACTTACTTCATGATATTTCTCTCGGCAAAGATGCTCCAGAAATTGTCACCTGTGTCATTGAAATAGCGAAAGGATCCAAAAATAAGTATGAGCTCGACAAAGAGACAGGCCTCATCAAGCTTGACCGTGTGATGCACACAGGACAAGATTATCCTTTTGATTACGGCTTTTTCCCGCGCACTCATTGGCATGATGGTGATCCTCTCGACGTTGTCCTCCTTACTACCTACCCCCTTATTCCTGGAATTCTAGTTGATGTTCGCCCCGTTGCCGTCATCGACATGATAGACGGAGGAGAAGGCGATGCGAAGATAGTAGCCGTCCCAAAGGATGATCCTCGTTTTAATCACATTAAAGATTTGGCCGATGTGAATCAGCACACCATTAAAGAAATAGTGCACTTTTTTGAGACATATAAGAAAATACAGAAGAAAGAGGTAATTATAAACAAAGTTGAAGGAAGAGAAGTAGCATTACAGACGATAAGAGAGGGAGAAATTTTATATAAAGAGTTGATGAAGGATAAGAGCAGTAAGTAACAAATGACTATGCAGATAGAAATAAAAAAGTTAGAGAAAAGTGAGGTAGAGGTAAATGCGAATGTTGACGCAGTAGCATTTATGGCATATTGGGCGCGCGCTTTAAAGAAAGTTTCTGAATTCGTAGAAATTGATGGCTTTAGAAAGGGTCACGTTCCAGAAAATATGATAGTCGCGAAATTTGGCGATATGATAGTGCTCGAAGAAATGGCGAATCTTGCCCTTCGTGATATATATGCTGAAGCAATTAAAAATCATAAGCTTTCTCCTGTGGGAGAACCAAAAGTGACTATCAAGAAGATAGCAAAAGATAATCCACTCGAGCTTTCAATTGTTGTTTCAGTTCTTCCAGATATGATTCTTCCTGACTATAAAGCGCTTGCAAAAGAAGAAAAGAAAGATGAAGATACTGTGCCAACAGAAGTGGAAATAGAAAGTGTTCTCAAGGAGCTACAAAAGGGTAAAAGTATGCAAGGTGAAAAAGCAAAAGACGAAAGCCATGAAGGACATGATTACGCGCATCACGCGCACCATGACCATTCTAGCCATGATCATGACAACAAAGAGACAAAAGATATGAAAGAAACTTCAAAAAGTGAGACCCTGATCCCTCTTGATGACACTTTCGCGCAGTCTTTTGGCGATTCATTTAAAACACTTGAAGATTTAAAAGAAAAAGTAAAAGAGAATCTTGGCCTTGAAAAGAAGCAAAAGCTTGAAGAGAAGCAGAGACAGGCAATACTTGAACGCCTCATCAAAGAAGTTGACGGCACAGAAATCCCTGAAGTTCTCATTACTGACGAAATAGAGCGCATGCTGACTCAGATGAAGGCAGATGTGACAAAATTTGGCGGTACGTGGGAAGAGTATCTCGCGTACTCTAAGAAAACTGAAGATGATATGAGAGTAGAATGGAAAGATAATGGTAGAAAGAGAGTGCTAAGTCAGATCGTACTTGCGAAAATAGCGGAAGTAGAAAAGCTCATCGCCACAGAAGAAGAAATAGAGGTTGAATTAGTAAGACTTCTTGCCCAAGTACAAGATGCTGACCCTGAAAGAGCAAAGGATTATTTAAGGCAAGCGCTTTCAAATGACAAGGTGTTTAGATTCTTAACTGCTTAAAGGGGTTATGTGCAAGAAAAAGGAAAAGTAAAAAGAAAATGAAAGGGGAAAATAGAGGAAAAGCAAAGAAAGACAAAAACAGAAGAAAAAGGAAAAGCAGAAGAATAGCAAAGAAAGAGAAAAACAAAACCGGCCAAGGCCGGTTTTGTTTTTAGAAACTAGGACGCTTTAAGAATTCTTGAGAAAGAGTTACTAATGATGCTTCCTTTCTGATTTTTCAAGTTTACAAACCTTACAGAAACAGTCGAGCGTAGCGAGAATACCTCCAATAACGGCAATATTTTTAAGCGCGTTAACCAATTGTGAGAATTGGAATTGCGGCCCATACCACGGATTGTGATAAAAGATAGTCACAAGTACTGTAAAGGCAATGAGTGCCCCACCAGTCCAATTTTTCTTAAATCCTATGATATAGAGAATAGCAATTGGAATTTCGATAAGTACAACTGCTAGACCGACGAGAGGCAAGATTGAGCTTGGTAAGAAAGTCATCACTTGTGACAAGGATCCATAAAAAGCTTTGAAAACATCAAGTGGTGACTCAGTCCAACCACCAAAAACTCCAATTTTACTTAACCCTGCGACAATAAAAAGAGCTCCAATAAGTGCTCTAATTGCAAAACGATAATCAAATGATACTTTTTCCATAATTGTTTATATTAATTGAGTGACTTTTTTAGTATATCATAACGTTTCCTTCACCTGTCTTCCAAAATCTTCTAGTATGCCCTCTACTTGCGCTATCGCCTCATCTTCTGCCCCAGGAATTTGTATCAAAGTGTTGTAGGCACTTTCGAAGTCATCAGTTTCTAAAAATTTGCTTACTCTGTCCGCGTCTTCATCGCTTAATTTACTAATCAGTCCCACGTACGTTCTTCTCAGTATTATTTCCGCCACATCAGCAACAACTAGTTGTTGCATCACTTCAGGCATTTGAAGTAGGCTAAGTTTTTCTTCAATAAGATTTGTAAAGTTTTGATTTTTCATAAAGACTATAGTGACATGAGAAAGGATCTGAGAAGTGTTATTTGGAATTAGTGGTACCGCTTATTCCTTTTTCTATAACGGTGAGTATATAGACAAGAGTTAGACTTTCAAAAAGCGCAGCTCTATCTTTTAAGTAACTATTTTTTGCCCACGTGAGAAACATTGACATTTCAGCGGCTATGAGCGGATCCTCCCCTTTTAATTTATCCGTAAATTGCTTAACAGTAGAGCTCGCGTATTTTTTAAAGGTAAGTTCAAGTGATGTTGTATCATTTACTTTACAAATAAGTTTAATTATTTTTACGAAATTATCATCGAGGAAGATAGTAGTCACCTCATCTCCGTGAGCATCATTTACTGCAGAAGGTTCGTCACTCATTCTTGTTTCAGCTTTTTCTACTACATCTGCTCTGCCTGTCGCCATGACTCCTCCCGAAAGAATATTGAGAGTGTTTAATTCTTCAGCAACTCTCCCACTACCAACATTTTCTTTTGTATACGGTTTTGCCTTTTGAGACAGAGGAAGTATGGTAAAACTTGGCGCACGCTTCACAAGCTGTGCTATTGCTTCTCGGTTAACAGAGCTCCCATGGGCTAACATGGTAATGCTTCCTGCAATGCCGTAGGCTCTAACATCTTTTTGTATTTCTTCTATAGCCCATTTTATTTTTTTATTAAAAAAGCTTTTAGAGTCTCTTAGCTCTAGAGGTGAGATGCCAGGGTCTTGCTTTGTAATTTCATCTCGTACTATAGTATTTATGTCCTCTCCAACAGCGACGACACCCAGATTTTTTTGTTCCGAGACTACTTCGTATTCTTGATGTCCTTGTTCATCTTTTGCTGTTATTTTATCGACACCGCTTTTTGCTCGAATACCCTTTCCATCCACGAGTGATAGTAAAACTTCCATCGAGATAAGGGGGGCAAGTGCAAGTGCTGATGCTGGACCACTCTCCATCTTCCTTCTTGTTGCATTTTCCCAGGCATTTTTTTTGAAGCCAATTTTTTCTGTTATAAAGGGGACCGATGCAGCGCGCTCAGTTCTTGACAGTATAAGCCCGGTTTCAATAATGGTCGTCCCCGACCGAGAGATACATGCCATAAGAAAAGCAAGTGAAAAGACTGTACGCTCTGCTTCTCCCAAAGTTTGCAGTATTATATTGTCTGCATTTTGTAAAAGTATTTTACGCGTACCCAAAGATTGGGTGATTAAAGCTCCCCTTTCTTTCTCAGCAGACTCTTTCAGTGACCCTAAAATGGTAAGGGCCGTCATAGAAACTTTCATTCCACGAAGCTTCTTCTCTCTTTCCATTTTCGGAAGTAGAGGAACGATAGGGTCACTCAAAGCTTCATCTTTCTTTGCTTCCGTGGCCCCTTCATTTTTTAAACTTTTTTCAATGACAGGGGAAGTTAAGTCTGAAGTTATTTCTGCCACGCCAGTTGAAGCGTCTACTATTTCGTTACTCTCTAAAGCTTCTTGCTTTGGGGTGTCGCTCGGTGCCTCATTCTGTATAGTTATGACAGGTCGAGACAAGAGTCTTCCCCCCCCATAAGGTAATTTACTTTGAAGCATGGACCCCCCTTCATCCGTTTGATTATCGTTAAGAGTTGCTACTGGCATGATGCATACAGTATAGCTTTATTTTCGGAACAAAGAAGAAAGATATGTACAGATAATGGCTGCCGTTTCAGCACGAAGAGTAAGTGGTGAAACGGAAATTAGGCGGAAAGAGCTCTCCTTGAAGAAGATTTCCTCCTCCTCTCCCCACCCGCCTTCTGGTCCAACGAGGAAAGCAAGAGTATCGCCCTTTTCACTTTGCTTTATATATGAAACGGCGGGCGAGCCAAGGAGAGATAGCACAAAAGTATTTTTGCTTATAACTGAGAAAGACGAAAGAGATGAAACGATATCTTTCAAATGGATGGGGTCATGAAGTAAAGGAAGTGTATTTCGACCACTTTGCTCTGCACCTTCCTTCATAATAGTTAAAAGACGTTCTTTTTGTAAAAAGTGTTTGCTCGTCCTTTCAGAGAGGAGCGGTACAATATGAGAGACGCCGAGTTCTGTTGCTTTAAGTACAGCTAATTCAAAGAGTTCTTTTTTTATTAAGGACAAATATACTACTGTTTCTACAAGTGCTTCTTCAGAAGAAACTTGAGAAATGTGCTTCAAAATTTTTTGTGTCAGAGTAAAAAGTATTTTGTCTTTTTGTATTTCTTCTATAGTATATTCATAATCAATAAAGTTCTTGCCATCGAAAAACACGACAGAGTCGCGTTCTTTAAGACGAAGGACATTCTTTATTTGATGTGTTCTACCTGGGTCGTCTATTGTAAATGTCTCTTCACCAAGGGGCTTGTTTACAAAAAAGCGATTGACTCGCATGCACAGAGACTACACAAAGCAAAAAGACTTAGCAAGAAAAAGAAAAGACAATATATTTTATATGAAATACACAAATAAATGTCTTTTTACTGGATTAACTTTTTGTAAAGGACTTATCCACAGCACAGCTCTTGCAAGTAAAAGACAGAGTGCTATCATAAGGGACAGAGGAAGAAGCAAGTATACGTCTGCCCGAGCGTATCGGGAAATATAGAGTACAAGCACTATTCCAATAAAGTTCGTTACAAACGCGGTATTCAAAAAGTATATAACCGCAACAAATACAATCAAATAGTTCCAAGTAGTAGTTTCTCAGCTCGTAAATATTTTTGTAACTCCCTAAAGTTACACCCTCGTACACGAGGTTAAATCTAAGTTTCGGGAAGTTCTCCCCTTCTAGCAGATTAGTGCTGCTCATGCGTTCTTTATTAGCCGCTAACTTGAGAAAGTTATGTAGCAACAACTCTACTTGAAATCACAATGCTGATTTCACAAGGCCCCGCGAACATGCGCAAGACATATCATTCTTGCTCAGCTTCGCGGGGCTTTTTTGTCTTCGTTTGCCCCGCAGTTCCTTCGGTAAGGAAATGCTATGAAGATAGCTATCCAGATTTTATAATTAAAGTATCAGCTACAAAGACAATATTTAGGGTGAGTGCGCACCCATTCATCGTTTGTTAGCTAAGGAATATAGTATTGTTGATTGTGTGAAATGGTAAAGGGCCGATCTCTCGATCGACCACTCCTTGTGCATATGCGCTAAACATAGCGGATGTGCTTGCTGGTGGCTTTACCTCCCACGCGAGTGAGCATGACGCTACCAGCGATGCTGAGTAGCAGGCCCACGAACTGTAAAGTGTCTGAAATTGGATCTCTGGCGACCAGAGCGATGGTGAACGCCACAATCGCGGCAGCGAAAGTAAGAACAATTTGCATGGGTTTCCCCGGTTCTTTAACTAAAAATAGTATACTACAAAATTATATTTTTGTCAATACATACGGAACCATTTTTTCATGATATAGTGCGAAATGAAAGCATAACAGAAACGATAGAAACTCTTGTTAACAAAAGATATTTAAGAAATTTGTAGTATTAAAACCGTGTAAACTAATTAGCCATTAGCCATTAGCCATTAGCCATTAGCCATTAGCCATTAGCCATTAGCCATTAGCCATTATCATATGTTAATCCCCACCGTAATTGAAAAAAGCCAATTTGGCGAACGTGCTTATGACATTTATTCACGACTGCTCAAAGAAAGAATCATATTTCTCGCAGACGAAGTCAATCAATACACAGCGTCCATTGTGATAGCTCAGCTCCTCTTCCTTGAAGCGGAAGACTCAAAAAAGGATATTATGCTTTATATCAACTCCCCCGGCGGCTCTGTCTATGACGGTCTTGCTATTTATGACACCATGCAACATCTCAAATGTGATGTAGCAACAGTGGGTATCGGCATGCAAGCGTCTATGGGAGCTTTCCTACTCTCTTCTGGAGCAAAAGGCAAAAGAAGTATTCTTCCGCATGCGACAGTTATGATACATCAGCCTTCAGCAGGTACAAGAGGCAAGGTGACTGATATGGAAATTGATTTAAAAGAAGGAATACGTCTCAAGAAAATGCTGAATGAAATACTTGCCAAAAATACTGGCCAAAAGCTTGACGCTGTAGAAAAAGATGCTGATAGAGACTATTGGATGAGTGCTGATGAAGCCAAAAAATATGGCATTGTAGACACTGTCCTCAAACCTAAGGCAAAATAGTCTTCTATTTTACCTATGAACGGTCTTTACATTGTAACTTTCTCCCTTTCATTTTTATGTGGCGCTTTGAGCGCTCTGCTTTTTCACTTGTATACAAAGCGAAGGCAAGGCGAGCGGGACGAAGACATTATTTTAAAAGCAAGAAAAGAAGCAAATGAAATAGAAGAAAAGGCATTTCTCCAGGTAGAAAAAACGAGAAATGATATTGAAAAAAGAGAAGCAAGAGTTGGTCAAACCGAGGAAAGAGTCTTTAAAAAGGAGGAGGACATGAGACTTAAAGAAGACTATATAAAAAAAGAGCTTGAAACTTTGCAAAATAAAGTAAAAGAAATGAGCCTAGAGACAGAACGTCTCGAAGAAAAAGAAAAAGCTATAGAAAAAGAAAAAGCAGCGTATCTCGGCGTCAGTAAAGAGGAATTGCTGAAAGTAATGATACAAAAAATTGAGCGGGAGTATGAAGAAGATATTCTTTCACGCCTTTATAAGCTTGGAAATGAAGGCGAAAAGCGCTATGAACAAGCAGCACGCGACCTCCTCGTAAATGCTGTTTATCGTATCGGGAACGCTGAAGTTGCAAGCTTTACCTCAAGTCAAATAGAGATAACGGATCCAGAAGTAAAGGGAAAGATTATCGGAAAAGAAGGTAGAAATATTAAAACCTTTGAGAGGGCGACGGGAGTCGAGCTGATTATCGACGAGTCGCCGCATCACCTCGTTGTTTCGTGTTTTGACCCTGTGCGAAGAGCTATTGCAAAAAATGCGCTCGAAATGCTTATTAAAGATGGGCGCATACAACCAGCAAAAATAGAAGAGTATGTAGAAAAAGCGAAGCGAGACATAGGTCTTTTTATAAAGAAAAAGGGAGAGGAGGCCATAATGGAATGCGGTCTTATAGGCATTCCTGACGCGCTCGTCCCTCTCATTGGACGCCTTTACTTTAGAACGAGTTATGGGCAGAATGTGCTCAATCATTCTATAGAAATGGCTCATATTGCAGGACTGCTCGCGACCGAGCTGGGTGCGGATGTTTACACAGCAAAAGCTGGAGCACTTCTTCATGACATAGGAAAGGCAGTTGATCATGAAATAAAAGGCACTCATGTGGAGATAGGGAGGAAAATACTTTCGCGTTACGGCGTCGATGAGCGTATTATTAAGGCGATGCAGTCTCATCATGAAGAATATCCTTACGAAACGGTAGAAAGCGTGCTGGTACAAGTGGCGGACGCCATATCTGGCGGTAGGCCAGGAGCAAGGCGTGATACTGTAGAACGCTATATTGAAAGACTTTCTGATTTAGAAGCCATAGCAATGGCATTTTCTGGCATAGAGAAGGTGTATGCTCTCCAAGCGGGACGAGAAATACGTATTTTTGTCTCCCCTGCCCTCGTGTCTGACTTAGAGGCGAGAGATTTAGCAAGATCGATTGCAAAGAAAGTAGAAGAGGAGCTTCGTTTCCCTGGGGAGATAAGGATTACGGTGATTAGAGAGTCTCATGCCATCGACTTCGCCCGCTAAGCTAAAACCAATAGATTTGACGAGCTTCTTTATCAAAACCCTTATTTTTTCGTCACTGTACCAGTAAGTACACCTCCTTAAAAATAAGGGTTTTTTCTCGAATCTCATTCAAATCTATTGGTTTTAAGATTCCAGCACTACCCATTCAGAGTTTGTATGCTCAAAAAATCGGTACCCAAGAGATTCATTTGCGAGCGTAGGAATTTTATTTTTTCAAGTGGAGCTCTAACTCTTTGCATGTCATTCCAGCGCAGGCTGGAATCCAGTATGAGGAGTAGGAATTAAGTTTTACTTTTTAAGTGGAGCTTAAAGCTCTTCACAACAAATCCCCTCTTGTTGTCAAAGGTGCTTGCTAAAAAATTGAGAATCTATATACTTTTTATATTGCCGGCGCAACTTTGCCGGTGAGTTTATTAAATTCACATCGTAAATAATCATTTGGTCCTAGGAAAACAAATGATTTACAAATAACACTTATGAACAAAGCAGGACTTGTAGAAGTAGTTAATGAAGTGCTTGGTACCACTAAAGTACAAGCAGAAACAGTAGTAGAGACTCTCCTTGAGAATATTATTAAGACCCTTAAAAAGGGTGATGAGGTAGCTATTGCAGGACTCGGTAAGTTTACAGTTAAGCTTCGTAAAGCTCGTGAGGCTAGGAATCCAAAGACTGGCGAGACTGTACACGTGAAGGCAACGAAAGTGCCAAAGTTCACTGCAGCGAAGGCTCTTAAGGATGCAGTAAAGTAATTTGACTTACTAATCCTGTTTCAATTGTTTCAACAATAGTTTCAATACAAAAACGCCCGGAAGGGCGTTTTTGTGTTTGTGGGCTAATGTTTTACGATGAACTTGTCGTCCCCTTTTTTACGAATCAATGCTTCAAGGGTATCTATTTTATCCTGTAAAGTATTACTCCCCCAATCAAAATCAGGGCTACTGGACTCGGCGACGAGTTGGAGGGAAAGTTGTTCGCGAAGAGCTATTAGTTCTTTTAGATTCATCTGCTCAAGGTCTATCTCTCCAATCTGCTTTGGGAAAGTTTTCCTAGCACCTAAAGCATCAAAGCTAATAGCTGGATCAATGTTTTGTAACTGGTTCGGTTCTTCTCGTTTACTCATATGAGACAAGTGTATCACTTTTAATTAAAACTCAAAGAATTGCAAAAAGAGAATCGGTCATTACACTTGTATTTTTATTTCGCACTTTGTGCTCATAAAAACACCAAGTGTTTTGACCTAAGGGAACTGCCGACACCTTCTCATGGTGCTCGAAGGCGTAGACCGGCAATTCTTTTCGATTCTCTACGCACATGACTTGGGTCATGTGCTTATGCCGCACAGAAAGGCAAAAAGCGAGAATCCATCGGGATCTCGCTTTTTGCATTTCTGTGCGGCGTAAGAGAATCGAACTCTTGTCTCCTGCTTGGAAGGCAGGCATTCTACCACTAAACCAACACCGCAATGGAAGTATTCTACTATATTTGGTTTATTTTTTCCAGTGGTCACTACTTTAAGTTTGGTCGTAAGTAAGTCGGCGCCTGATGGCAATTTAAATAGAATGCCGTTGCGTCTTCCCGCCTGTACTACAAAATAATCAAGATAAGTAACAAGAATAGTAAAGCCCAAAAAGCGTAATAGTTCTTCTTTTCGTAGAAAGTCTTTAATAGTATGGCAGAAAAAATAAGTGCAAGTAAGAAAACTGCACCAAAGGAGTACAGCCATGTGTATGCCGACCCAAGGCAATACCTGCTACAGATGAATATATAAGTCGATGATGAGCGAAAAAGCTATGGAAAAAACGAAGAACAAACAACAAAAAGAAAGTAGTTTATAGCCACCTTGGATTTTTTTCGCAGTAAAAAGAGCTAGCAAAGTAACTATAATTTGTGCTAAGGCGATGTAAACAGCTGTAAAATCAGGCGGTTTTCCAAAAACGACAAGGTGTCTAACATCCCCACCTGGGCCCCCAAGGTAGATGGATAAAGTCAACAGTAATGGGGCAATAATTGCAACGTAGGCAAGGGTCATTTTGACAAACCTTTCTTTGACGAGAAGTTTCATATTTTAAGCATATCATAAAACACTTTATAGCCCTTACAGCTAAGACTTCGAGTCAAGAACAATAGACGGGTGCAGGCATTCGGTCACAGATAACTCATTCGTCGCCACTCATGAGTTTCCGCGACCCCCTCTCGCTCGTTTCTGTTGCTACAGAAACATAGCTCCGAGCTTCGAATCCCTGACGAAAGTGAAACTCTTCACTTTCTCACCCCGACAAAAAGTAAAAAATCACTAAGGATTTCCTAGTGATTTTTACTTTTTGTCGGGGTGCAGGGATTCGAACCCTGAGTCGCTGGTACCCAAAACCAGAATGTTAGCCGTTACACCACACCCCGAGATGTGTTTGTTCAAAGATTTGCTTGTAATTGTGTATGCTTGCGTAAGCAAATAATTCTTTACAGTAGCTTATTTCTGAACTTTTTCATTCTAGCATAAAATAATGCTTTTTAAAGTATTGATCTCCATCCCCTACCCTATTTCATCCTCTGAAACATTTTGTACTAAGCGGCAATGCGCTTCCCTTTTTGTAAAGTTTAGAGTCACGCTCAGGAAATCAATTTGTAAACGCTTACCCTCATAACGATTGTCATTTTCTAAGAGACGGAGAACATGCCGCAGATTGCGTCTTTTGTCTCTATTAAAATTGTCTTCACCAGAGACACTTGTCCCCTCTTCAACCGTCTTTACTTCCACGATTCTTACGACATTGTCTTTTTCGGAAAGTATATCAATTTCTTTCTTACCATAATGTTTGTTTCTTTCTAGAATGGTAAATCCTTGACCCATCAAAAACTGAGCCCCCACCTCTTCCCCTTGTTTACCGATATCATTGTGCTTTGCCACCTTCTTAGTATATCTCAAATTGAGAAACAGCCACATCGTTTCTTGTGAAAAGTTCAAGTTAATATCTTTAATAAGACATAACGTTTCACATGTAACGTTATGTCCAAAATGAGCATTATTTGTTGACTTACAAGAACAAATTCTAAATATCCTTTATAAATTAAGCTTTTCTAATCTTTATGTCCCAAACGTCTCTTAAGCGCTTGTCTTTTTTATCCACATACTCACAGCTTTGTCCACAGTTGTCAAAATTTCTGAGGATAAGGAGACAGAATTGCTTGTAGAAATCCTTACCCAGTAGTGTTCCGAGAGGGAAGTTCTTGACTCATGTCTCAGTATTTGAAATCGACAGAAATTTCTGCTAAGATAGCTAAGTATTGATGCGGTGTTGGTTTAGTGGTAGAACACGACCTTGCCAAGGTTGAGACAGGAGTTCGATTCTCCTACGCCGCACAAAATAAAGAGCGCTAGCGAATATATTTTGTAGCGTAGCACATGAACTGCTTCATGTGCGTAGGAGAATCGAAGGTCGGAGCTATGTTTTTCTAGCAAGAAAAACGAGCGAGAGGCGGCCCGCGAGTCCGACGAGTGGCGACGAGGAGGAACTTGTGGGAGATTCTCCTACGCCGCACCCAGCATCTTGGTTCCGTTTCCCATGTAACAGAGCAGGGGAGTTACATGTGTAACGGGGGGAATATGAGGAAATTAGGGGATTTGGGAGGGTTTTATAAAGATTCGCGCCAGATTCGGTCACCACGAGGGTATTTTTACTTCGTACCTTACGTACTCGTAAAACACTCCTAGTTGAGCCCCTGAAAAGAAGACGCTCTCGCCAGATTCGGTCACGAGTTACTAATTGCGCTAACCATACTTCGTATGGGTTGCTCATAAGTACTCGCGACCAAAAAATAGGTTGCCAGGATGTTCGGTCACCAAACATATCTTTTTATCGCTATTCTTCGAATTTTATAAAAAGATTGTTTTGCGACCCCGAAAAACCGACAAGCAGTTCCCTTATAAAAATGATTTCGCCCAATTTTTAAAAGGGAACTCTTGTATACCGGTTTTTATTCGAATCCTGACGCAAGTGGCCTAAGCCACTTGCTGCGAGAGCACAAAAACACTCATTGCATTCTTGTTTTTGTGCCCTCGCCAGGATTCGAACCTGGAATAACGGTTTCGAAGACCGATGTGATATCCATTTCACCACGAGAGCAAGTGTTAGTATACTAACAGAAATACTATGGAAATAAAAGATAATTTAGATATAAGTACTCTGCCTAAGGAAGTAAGATCTGTAGGGGCTGTGCTTGTCGCTTCTGGTTTCGAGGCTTACATTGTTGGTGGTTGCGTGCGAGACCTCCTTATGGGTAAAGATCCCAAGGATTATGACATCACAACAAATGCCACCCCAGAAGAAATCATTGCTCTCTTTCCGAAAACTTTTTATGAAAACACCTTCGGCACAGTTGGCGTAGTTACTTGTGGTGAAGACTTAGACACTGTTTGTTCGAGTGAGAATGTTAAAATCGTTGAAGTAACACCATTTCGTAAAGAGGGAAAATATTTAGACGGCAGACATCCAAGTGAAGTCTCTTGGGCGAAGACTGTTGACGAAGATTTAGTGCGAAGAGACTTCACCTGTAATGCGCTTGCTTACTCTGTAAAAGACTTACAGGTAAAGGATATTTCTCAAGGACAAAAGGACATAAAGGACAAAGTAGTGCGCGCGGTAGGAAATCCAGATGATAGATTTGAAGAAGACGCACTCCGCCTTCTCCGCGCTATTCGCTTTGTAGTACATCTCGATTTCAATCTTGACCCCGTTACACACGAAAGCATTAAGCGAAATGCACAGCTTATTAAACGCATTTCGCAGGAAAGAATTAGAGATGAATTCTCAAAAATTATAATGACAGACTTCCCGATGAGAGGTGTTATTCTCCTTTCCGAGCTTGGTCTTCTTCAGCACATTGTTCCAGAACTAGAAAAAGGGAAGGGCGTAGGACAGAATCAGGCCCACAAATATGACGTATGGGAGCATAATCTTCGCACACTTCAGCATGCAGCGGATAAGAAGTGGCCACTTTTTATGAGGCTTTCGGCATTGTTTCACGATGTTTCCAAGCCCGAAACCAAGCGCTTTTCACGTGAAAAGAATGTGATTACCTTTTATGGGCATGATGTAGTGGGTGCCCGCGTTACACGTGAAATACTTTCGAGACTCAGATACCCCAAAGAAATTATCGAAGATGTTTCGCTTCTTGTACGTTGGCATATGTTTTTCTCAGATACGGATCAAATAAGTCTGTCCGCGGTACGGCGCATGATATCAAATGTCGGCGAGGATATGATATGGGAACTCATGAATCTCCGTATGTGTGACAGAGTAGGGATGGGGAGGCCGGTGGAGAATCCATACCGTTTCAGGGCATATCAGGCGATGGTAGAGCAGGCGATGAAAGATCCGGTGACCCTAAAGATGCTCAAAATCGATGGGAAACGAATCATGGGCGTTACACAAGAAACGCCAGGGCCAAAAATTGGTTACATTTTACACGCGCTTTTCGAAGAGGTGATTGAAAATCCTGAGAAAAACACCGTAGAGTATCTCGAAGAAAGAGCGTTACACATGAAATCATTACCCATTGAGGAGCTCAAAGCTCTTGCAGAAAAAGGGAAAGAGGGGATGGAGGAGAAGAATATAGAACAGGTTTCAGCCATCAAAAAGCAGTTTCATGTGAAGTAAATCAGCTCAATCGAGCGAACTTCTTTTTATCCAAGACATTCGTCTGGTGACTCAAAAACTCCTTATGTTTTCGTTGCTGTACTATTAAGTACGTATCCTTTAGTACGTATCCTTGAAAATAAGAGGTTTCGTCCAAGACGTAGGACTGCTGTCTCGTCCGCGAATATCATCTAATCGCGTAGGTCCTATTCAATTTCAATATTCTTTTTGTCTTAAAATTTTTATTCTTGACTTCAACAATCTAATGCAACAGAGTACTACCAGTAATCTCACGCATTTTGTTTCCTCAAGAGAAAAATGATTTTGTTCTTCTTTAGGGTGATGTTCTAATGGCGAGGTATGTCTCATATACATCTCTCAATTATATATACACGTTTGCACACTACTCCCAAAGACTGAGAAAAACACCAATATAGTGCACGACAACGTACAAGAAAAAGATGTAGCCGAGTATCCCGACAACAAGGCTCATTGCTATTATATTAATGATTTCATTTCTTCGCCTTTTCACTTCATCAAAAGTGCAGATGCCTTTAGCGCGACGAAAATAGAATCCGAGTGCAATTATAAGCATAAAAAGCCCAACGCCACGAAATGCCCATTTATATTCACCATAGAGTGTGTCCGCAAGCGATGATGCAAAGCTTACTGTTGAGATGCCGACTAAAACCAAAATTATGGGAGATAGACAACAAAGAGAAGCAAAAACTACTGGAATGGAAGAAATTTTCAATAGGTCTTTAAGCGAAGTCATATAAATAACTAATGTAAAGTATACAACAATACTAATACAATCTCTCTTCAAAAGAGAATTTAATAGTAAACAGTTTCCCAATGCACCGAAATCAGCAGTAGGATATTTCCTACTTGAAAGCTTTTTCGATATTCGACTCAGTATTACAAATAGTAAATAAAAGAAAACCGCGCATTACTGCGCGGCTATTATGCTTCAGTTGCTTAACACCAGACCCTAGCAATCAATTATCGTACAAAGCTTTGTTTCTTGTGGTTTAACCCAAAGACGAATCCTGGCAGGATGACACTGATCTGACTGTTTGTAGACACGCTCGTCAAAAGGAACAAATTGTGTGTGATGCCAAAAAATCTCTTCGGCTCTTTTTTTCGAAATACCAAAGTTTCGCACACGGTAAGGTAACCCCTTCTTGATGAAGAACTGATTAATCTGTAGTTGATTACTGCAACTCATTGACAGCAGATCGTAAAGACCAGATCCCCCTCCAAGAAATAGAAGACAAATGCATTCCCGAGTAGCAGGAGGGAACGGGAGACAAAGGATGGCGCCCCATTCTTTAGTGCTGAGCTTCTTGAATTCGGTTTTTACTACCATTCGTTTATTGACATGCTTTCCCATAAAGACCTCCTTTAGTTCGCCTCACATGAGGCTTGACGAAATACTAGCATCGTGGTTTCAGTATTGACATAAAAGATGTCATTTTGTAGTATGGGGGAATGATAGGATTACATAAAAACGAAACAAAAGTGTTTAAGAACCCATCCACTATCTTTTCTCCACACCCAGTACTACACTAAAAGCACAGTAGCCCCTTTACTATCAAGGTTACGTAGTAATCTATGCTTAAAA
>JAYVAE010000008.1:0-17036 GCA_043751115.1 bacterium
CGTAAGTGATGTTTTAATGTTGGTATATCAATTGTATACATAGTTACAGTGTATCAATTGTGGAAATTAAGGGAAGAGGTTAGTTGGGGATGGTATAATGTTTCTCTCTTTGACGTTTAGGGAGAACGCATCGACCCTAAAGAAGTTCTTATTGATGCGCTTTATAGAGAAGTATTTGAAGAGAAAGACCTCAAAGTTATTTCCTCAGAAATTTTAGATATGCACGACACCTTTAACAATAAAAATGGTGTGGCATATTGTGAGACTATTTTACAAAGTAAAATGTGAAGAAAGAGAAATCATTCTCTCACAATATCATGATAAGTACGAATGGGTAAAACTTATCGACACAATTCAAAGAAAAGATGTTATACAAAATCTTGTTCCAACATTTGAGAAGTTGATGTGAAATTACTTGTAGAGACTTAGTTTTCTCATCATTACTTTGAGAGTGTCTTTATCTCCAAACAAACCGAGTCCGAGAAGTTCTAGATCAGACTCAGTAGTCTTTTTGTAAAGCTCAGAAAGTTCCTCGTCATCACTTGTTTCAGTCATTGCTTTAGTAAAAGGCATGAAAGAAATGTCTGTGGCGATTTCTTTTTGTTTAAGCATGACTCGTATTTCTTTTTCGCTACCCTCTAAAATAACTATTGGATATTGAGAATTCCTCGGATGTTTTTTAGCATCTTTCGTTTCAAAATTGTTCCCGGTATCAAAAGTTTTATACAGATATTTTCCAAAATAAGCAGAGATATGTCCGATGGTATTGAGAATTCTCCAACTTTCGACATCTTTTCTAACAATGATTACTATTTTTTTAGAAAAGTCTTGCATAGAAGTAAGTATAACAGGGTAAGGGCTAGGGTCAAGAATCTTTTTTAGTACAAAAAACCAAGAGGGGTTATACCCTAACGTATAACTAAAAACTACTTCGCTTCTAACTTGTGAGGATTATGATTTGGGCAAGTCTTGTTCGAGCAACGCTCGGGTATCGTTTTTGGTAACAGATAACTTCTTGTCGTCACTCGAAGTTTCCGCTAAGTCACGTATGACACTCGAATGATGTCTCTCCCACACGTGGTTTCGTTTGCTAACGAAACATCACTTCGTCCGACAAAAACAAGCACAGACAAAGCAGATTGTCTGTTTTCTAGAACAGTTTATTTTACAGCACTGTCGTTATTCAATTTATGGGGGTTATACATTGAGCAGGTTTTATCACTACAACGTTCTGGAATTGTCTTCGGTCACAAATATTTTTTTCATCGCCATTCAAAAATTTTCTGACCACAACTCACGATTCGTCGTGCTCGACTCATAACGTTCCGTCCGACAAAGACCACACGTAAGCAAAGCAGTTTGCTTACTACCCGAGACACGGTGGTATAAGTTTATTTTTCTAGCTTATGAGGATTATGCATCGGGCATGTCTTATCTGAGCAGCGCTCGGGTATGGTCTTTGTCCCTTCTATCATGAGCTCGTTGCAGGGGGTGCCATCTACTTTTTTATAATGACAAATGGCGCCAGTTGGTTTTGTTTTTATAATATGTTTACAGTCTGGATAGTTGAAGCAGCCATAAAAAACTCCGAAGCGACCGCGCCTTTCTTCCATCTCACCTTTGCTACATTTATTGCACGTTACGCCTGTCGACTTTTTCTTTCTCTCCTCCTCGTCTTGTTCTATATATTTACACTTGGGATAATTTGAACAAGCAATAAATTTGCCATACCTCCCTTCACGTTCCATAAGCTCGCCGCCGCCATTTTTTCCTGCTATGTCACCACACTTAGGGCATTTCCTGCCGAGTGTCTTTGGTCCTTCCATAACGGTGCCGTCAATCTTCCTGGCACCAAGACACTCTGGATAGTTCGAGCATGAATAAAATTTGCCATTCTTAGCAAGTTTGAGCACCATACTTTTCTCGCAAAGAGGGCAGAGCATATCTACGGGAGCATCACCTAAATTCGTCGCTTTTTCTAACTTATCTTTTTCTTTAACAACTTTTGTAAATGGTCCATAAAAATCTTTTAAAGTTTTCGCGTAAGTTGCTTTGCCGTCTGCAATGGCGTCGAGCTTGTCTTCCATGTCCGCTGTAAAAGTATCTGATATATAGTCAGCAAAGTTATTTTCTAAGAAGGAGATAACAACTTCACCGGTGTCCGTTGGGGAAAGCGCTTTATTCTGCTTTTCGACATAGCCTCGGTCTTCAATGGTATGAATAATAGAAGCGTATGTCGACGGGCGCCCTATGCCACGCTTTTCTAATTCTTTGATGAGTCCAGCTTCCGAGTATCTATTCGGTGGTTGCGTCTCCTTTTGTATTTTGTTAATCACTTTAGGAAAAAGTTCATCTCCGACTGAAAGTTTGGGCAATTCCACATCGTCTCCACGCGCGTCAGTGTCTACTTTGAGCCAGCCTGGAGACATGAGTACTGATCCAACTATAGAAAAGTCAGGTATTTCTTCACCGTTTATATTTGCTATCACTTTTGTGCGGACGATTTTTGCCTCTTTCATTTGTGAAGTTATGGTACGCACCCAGATAAGACGATAAAGTCTCTTCTCGTCGTCAGTAGTTCCACCGCTAGTGACACTTGCACTCGTCGGTCTCACCGCCTCGTGAGCCTCTTGAGCATTTTTTGATTTTGTTTTATATGTTCGTACCGAAAGCTCACTTTTTCCATAGAGAGATTCGATAGCGTTTGCAATATCACCGAGCGCTTGATTCGAAAGAGTTGTTGAGTCCGTACGCATATACGTAATGAGACCTTTTTCATAAAGCTTTTGAGCGATACCCATGGTGCGTGAAGGTGCGAAGCCAAGACGAGTAGACGCTGTTTGCTGAAGGGTGGAAGTGGTGAAGGGCGCTTTCGGAAGGCGAGATACTTCTTGCGTATCGAGTGAAGTAATATGCCACACCCCATGTATGCCTTTATGAACTATTTCATTTGCCAGGCTTTCAGTTGCAGGCTTTTCTTCACATTCAAGTATAAGAGAATATGTTTTACTCTCCTTCATCTTTCCAATGGTTTCAAACTCACCAACTATTTCAAAATAGGTAACTGGTATAAAGGCACGAATTTCTCGCTCACGTTCCATGATGATACGAAGCGCAGGGGATTGTACACGTCCAGCAGAAAGGCCATAGCGAACTTTTTTCCAAATAATGCCTGAGAGGTCATAACCCACAAGACGATCGAGTACGCGCCTTGCTTCTTGTGCCTCCTTGAGATGCATATCTATTTCACGTGGATGCTTCAAAGCTTCTTTAATAGCGCTTTCAGTTATTTCGTGGAAGGTAACACGCTTTGCAGTGTCCTCCTTGAGTACATCTTTAATATGCCATGCTATTGCTTCTCCTTCTCTATCGGGGTCGGTTGCGAGATACACGATGGTAGCTTTTTTAGCAAGCATCTTGAGCTCTGCTATAACCTTTTCTTTTCCAGGAGACACTTCATAATGAGGTTTGAAATCATTTTCTATATCAACAGCTTTTTTATTTGATTTTGGTAAATCGCGCACATGACCCACAGAGGCGCGCACCTCATATTCAGGGCCTAAATATTTGCCAATGGTTTTTGCTTTTGACGGGCTTTCGACAATGAGTAATTTCATAAAAGGTAAAAAAGAACAGATGTTCCTCGTTCTTGCATATTACACTACCTTTCTCACTTCGTGAAGCGATGTTGTTATGAGATCGTCTACTTCAAGTGAACTGAGCGCCATTAGAAAGTCAGAGGGAGATAGCTTCGAGCGCTCAAGGAGGTCGCTTTTAAGGAGTGGCTCGTCAAGCATTGCATACAGCATATGTTCATGGGGCGGAAGGTTTGGCACTATTTTCCCCACCGTCGTTTTTTCCAAATCTTGCTTAAGCGAAAGCAAGTCAAAGAGATGGGAGCTTTCAGTGATGGGCATTGCACCATCTTGGAGTAGTGCGTGGGAGCCTTTCAAAAAATCTGAAAAAATGGAGCCGGGCACGACACCGATATTTTTACCGAGCTCAAGTGCCTGCCTTGCAGTGATGAGTGTGCCGGACCTTTCTCTTGCTTCTATGACGAGGACCGCATCTCCGAGTGCGGCCATCAGCCTATTTCTCGAAGGAAATGTCCACTTATTTGCAGAGGTCTCTGGAGAAAGCTCAGATAAGAGTACACCACCATTATTTAGTATGTCTTTTGCAAGCCGTACGTGTTCTCGCGGATAAAGTTTTTCGTCTGAAAGACCGCTCCCAGGTATGGCGATAGTGAATAAATTATTTTCCATCGCGGCCTGGTGGGCGAGACTATCAACTCCGAGCGCAAGACCAGAGAGTATGATGACGTTTTGCCCCTTAAGCGAAGCAACGAGGTGCGTAATAACATCACTTGCGTACGAGCTATAATTTCTAGAGCCCACTATAGTAAGTATGCGCGGTGTGAGCGTTCCTCGTTCGTCATGTTCTATAAGAGGAAGCTCTCCTTCAAGATACATAAACTCTGGCACATCATAAAGATGAAGCAGACGAGAGAGAAGTGGGCTATTTTTAAATTCACTTTGTAATATCTTCTGCATTACTCTTAGAGTAACACCGTTGCTTTCCTTCCTCCTAGGCATATACTAAGATAGGTTGCTCATTTCATCAACGCACTTGCCCGAAAGGGGTACACAATGAAGATTATAGTTACTTCTAGTAAGGCGGTGTTCTTCACGCAACTTGGGCTTGGTTTCGGCTTTCTGGGGTTGTGCTACTACTTTCTCAGCGCTATTGTCTTCTTTGGATTTTTCATCACTCTTGATCTCTTAGCGATTTTCTATATCGTTAAGATGAATATTTCTGAAGAGGCACAGAGGCTTGGGAGAAATGGGAATGCCATACTTGGATTTATGGGAATGCTTGCTGTGCAAATTGTGCTTCTTCGCAACAGCAATTTTGTGAGTGCAGACGACGTGAATCTGTACGTCGTCGAAGCAGGGAGAAAAGGACTTCAAGGTTACAGCGTCCTCATAATCGGCGCGAGTCTGATTCTCTTTGTCATTACCTATAACATCGTAAGAAAAGTAATGGAGGAATATCCGGTCGATCCGCCACCAGGACTTCTGTATGCTTTCACTACTACCTCGTCGCTTGGAAGCGCACTCCTCATGTACGGGTCTTTCTTCTGGTACGACGCGATTTATGTCGACATGTCGACAAACTTTTTTCTGGAGATACGGGTGAAGGAGGCAGGCATATGGCTAGTGCTGGCGCTCTTTCTGATGTACTTCTTGATGGCAAGGCTTAAGTTCAAAAGTGGGGACAAAGCCACCGTGTATTTCTTCGGTAAATCCATTTACTCGCTCACCGGGCATCGCGATCTAATGGTGCCCGTTGCTTCAGCCGTACTTCACTTCATCACCGAACTGGCGGAGCAACACCCGATCGGATTTTCTGCAGACTTTTTGGTCATAAGACGAGAGCTGCCAAGGCAGGAGAGCTACGAAATAGTTCTTTCTTCTCCCGGTGAGCAAAAGCCCGTGCGTCTCGACGGAAGAGGGAGTTCGGGTGATCATAGACTGCCAGCGTTGCCTGCGCCAAAGACGTCAAAGGGTCTAGACGGTGGTGGTTCAGTGTTGCCATCACCAGAAAGTACGGGAAACAGAGGAACATCTCCCACTCCGTCCACCCTTTCTCTCCAACCAAAAGAAGAAAAGAAAAGTGCCGTGAGTCCTCCCACAGAGGCATCCCTTAGGAGCAGGATTGTCAGAAGAGGGGATGAGCTGAAGCCGAAGGAGAACAAAGTGGTTCCGGAGCAAGTCCCTGAACCCGAGTCGCAACAGCCAACACAGGCTGTGCCGGAAGAAGTACTCGACCCACTTGACCCTGAAGTGATGACGCGTGATTTGCTTCTGAGATTGACGCAGGGAAGTCCGAAGTCCGGAAACAAGAGTGGGAGGTCCTCACGATAAAGTCTGGTCTGGGAGTAATAGGAAAGGTTATCGAGAAAATGCCTAGGAATAGAGGTTCCTGCACGCACCAACCTTTCACTAAAGAATTTTAAAATGCGCCCTCCGTGGGCGCGTTTTTTCTTTTTGTGTTTTTAGTTTTACTCCACAGCGGGTGACACTATATCTAGAGGGTTCGGATGTTAAGCTAAGGATATTTGACGAACTATTTTATCTATCGTCTTCTTGTCGAGGTTGTGAGAGGGAATACACTGGCAAATTGCGTAACTCACCTACATTGATATAACCATCGTAATTGTTTCCTGCTATCAACTTAGTGCCATCTGATGATGAGGTGATTCCTCCCCACCATCCACTTCTAGCATTCAACTGTTTGGTCCAAATTTCTCCGCCGTCGACTGAAATATAAATAGATCCTTGGACATCAACCACAGCAAGCATCATTCCATTAGCAGATGAGGTAATGCCGGTCCAGGAAGCCTTTCCGAGACTGGAACGCTTAACCCAAATTCCTCCGCCATCAATTGACGTATATACATACTTACCCTGGTCTGCAGCAGCCAACTTCATGCCGTCTGAAGAAGAAGTTAGTCCGCCCCAGTCTCCGCGACCTGCACCGGTGCGCTCAACCCAGGTTGCTCCACCATCAGTTGACGTGTGTATGTAGTCACCTTGGCCAGTAATCGCAATTCTCATGCCATCTGCAGATGAAGCAATCTGCTGTACATTTGAGATACCTTCAACCGTACGCTTAACCCAGGTTGCTCCGCCATCGGTTGATGTAAAAATGTACAGACCACTGACATCGGAACCAGCAGCAGTAAGCTTCATACCATTACCAGAAGAGGTGATAGCACTCCAAACTCTGTCACCAGCTCCAATTTGTTTAGTCCAGTTTGCTCCACCGTTACTAGATGTATAGATATATCCTGAGAGAAACGGTGATGATGTAACCGCAAGCCTCATTCCATCGTCTGATGAAGCAATGTAGCCCCATTGCCTTTTACCAGCATTTTCTAGTATATCCCAGGTCTCACCACTATCTGTTGAGTTATGAATGAAGTTAGCTTCCGATGCCTCTAGAGTAGCTCTAACAGCCACAACTCTCTTAGCATCTGAAGAAGCAGCGAAGCTCCACAAACTACCAGTAAAAAAAGGATTCTGTGACTTACCTAATGACCATACCCAGACTGGTGATGCTTGAGGAGTGCTTGTAAACGTAACTATTCCAATGTACGAAATCGAAATAACCAAAAGGGTAATGAGTATACCTACCTGCGTAATTTTTTTTATGTTAGTTAAAAACAATTTTATTTTCTTCATCTAATTTTACTAATTCTTATAAGTTTTCTTTTAAAGTATACCAGTTCCAAAGTAAAAACAGGTGTAAGAAAAAATCCCTGAATTATAAGGAATTTTTTTATGTTGTGCAGTATGCTTGAATTAGTTCGAACGCATTTCGCTGCCGCAGGCGGCGAGGAAAGCACCCCGCGAAAATCAGAAAACGCAGCGCAGTCGCACGAATGACAATTTCAAGTTTTTCTTTGGCGGCAAATTCTTTGAAGAATTTAACTCTTTAGTTGGTCAGCCTAAGAGAGTCAACTACCACATTAAATACTTTGTGCATTTCCGATTCATACAGTGCTGAAGGGGGTTCTTGTGCCTGTAATCGAATCATTGTGGTTAAGCTAAAATACATATTTTCTTTCGTTATGGGATTTTTTAGCATTTTCGTTTCTTCGCCCATAACCACACCATACGGCATTTTAGATTGCTCCTCGGTGATTAAGGCAACATCTATGGTAGTTATGCCAGTTGAGTCTATTAGTCTCACAAATGCTTTGGGCGAAAACGAAAGACCAGCGTTTTGATCAGAGTCAATACGAAATATATCTGGATATTTGAGCTCAAAGCCGTTTGCGTTATTACGATATGTTTTCCAATTTGCTGTTTCATCTTTCGGAGCTGGGGTTGGGGCCGGGGTTGTGGTCAGTGTAGGAATAGATACTTGTTTAAGCTGATCAACTTGAGTACGCAAAGAAACAATTTCATTTTTAAATTCTTTTTGTTTCTGATCAGTCCACCAATAAATTCCACCTCCAACAATTATGACAGTCAAAATAAAAGTAATAACTACCGGAAGAAGTACGGTATTATTTTTAGTAGTAGAATCAAATTGATCTATTGGTTGTTTCATAAATTAAATTATGGATTTATTATTAAAAAATTTTCTTCCCCTAAAATGCGAAATCGTGAATTCGTTTTAAACCCCAAAATTGAATACAAATTAGTCGCCGAGCGAAGTGAGGCGAACCTTTCAAACTTGCAATTTCCTACGTGGTGCCCAGGGCGGGACTCGAACCCGCACGCGCATAATGCACTGAGGATTTTAAGTCCTCTATGTCTACCATTCCATCACCCGGGCAAAGGGAGAATGCTTTTAAACTATATCATTTTTTTGTGCTTTTTTAAAGAGTGCTTAGCCAGCTATTTTTTAATTCTTAAGTGGTCGGTCATGGATATTTTTCTTGCCGTCGCAAGAAAAATTCTCTAAGTCACCCTTGACACTCGACTGCTGTCTCGCCCACTCGCTTGTTTTTCTTGCTAGAGAATAATAGCTTCGACTTTTGATCCCTATGCTTGTATGAAGCGGTTCACATACCTTAGGGCACAGAAATTAAAGTTCACAGACCCAAGCCTGTGAACTTTAATTTCTGTGCCCTCAGTAGGGATCGAACCTACGACCGTCTGCTTAAGAGGCAGCTGCTCTACCGGCTGAGCTATAAGGGCGTATAAGACACAGCTTATTTCTGATGATGTCTACTTTTGACTCTTTTGTCAGCTGGCTTTTTAATTTTGCCAACTGAACTACAAGGACAAGTGAGGAATATAATAACACAAAATGTAAATAACTTCTAGCTATGCTATACTAACAAGCACTTGAAGAAAAATTTTGATGACAATACAAGACATGGTGCGGTGGCGAAGTGGTAACGCTTCGGTCTGCAAAACCGACACGCGCGGGTTCGATCCCCGCCCGCACCTCAAAGACTAAGGAGACTTTTAGAGGTACGGGAAGAAGTGACCTGCGTCACTTCTGTCAGGGATCGAAAAGTGGAATCATGTTTGACTAGCAAGTCAAACAAATGAGCTGGGGTCGAGAAATTTTTTGTGTGGCGACGCAAAAAATATTCGTGACCGAGTCCAGCCCGCACATCAAAGAAGTAAACCGCTCTTTAAGGTGTGGGAGGATGACACTTACGTGCCCATCTGTCGGAGATCGAAAAGAAAAACTGGTCTAGGCCTTCGAGCACCATGAGAAGGTATCAGTTTTTCACTTAGGTCAAAACTTTGAGTTTTTGAACTAGTAAGTTCTGAATGAGCACATGAACGTCTTGGACGCAGTCTTGGATGTAAAGAGATTTGTCATGAAGAAAAATACCAAAATAATGACCGATCCCCGCTGTATCTAAATAGGATATATCTTGTGAGTGCGAAAAAGTAAGTTGCTTCAATAAATCATATAGTATGGCTAGTCTCTATTCTAAGATTCTTTCTGCTATACTATTGAGTATAAAATACTAGAAATTAGTTTTCGATGTAAAAAAGTAAAATATGTCATCAAATTATTTTAAAAAAGACATGAGGAAACTCAAGTCATATTATTTAAAAAACAAAAAATTTGTTATTAAGTATGTTTTGCTAGCAAGTCTTTTTCTTTTTCTTGCAATGGCTATTGTAGGATTCCGCGTGCTTTATCCATATCATTTTTTACTTTCGTTACCATTTTTAATACTTGGCGTGAGGTATCTCTTTTCAACTTTTTTATTAAATAGCAATAAGGTTACAAAAACAAAATCTTTTATCTTTGTAAAGAAAACAGTCATCAAGTACGAAAAAATACTTTTCATTATAGCGCTCTTAGCTATTCTTTTTTATGTTACATCACGTCTCTTGCCAAATGATAATAATCCTTTTGAAAATATAAAAAAAGAAGACATCATCTCTTTCATCAGTCAAAGTGTTGATGTTTCTGTGCACCTAATCGACAAGATTGAGACTACAGGTAATGAGTTATTGGGAAGCGGGTTACTCGAGAAAAAAGAATTGACTGTTGATGAACTAAATGAACTGCAAACAAAATGGAATAACTTTTTGCAAGCCACCAAAGACTCTGAAGATATGACAGACATTCATAGATATTTCGGAAAGATATCATATTTTTCTACGCCCGATGAGCATACAAAGTCATTTTTTGTTTCTTATTCTCTGTATTTAAAGAAATTTGAACTTTTTGGAAGGGTGATAAATTCTACTGGAAATAATGAAAGAGTGATCAAAGCTCTCAATGAGTATTCTCCGGTTTTTGGTGCCAAGAATTCTTACTATGACATAAGGAATCGTCATATTGGTTATGAGACATTCCTTCGTCGTAATATAGGGAGAGTATATTCTTTCTTTTTAGAGAAGACGGTTGACGAAAGTAATTTCGGCGAGAATTATAGGACTTTAGTACGAGAAAGCAAAGAAAGTCATAATTATTTACTAGCTAGTGTTATCAGCACAGTCGGTACAATTGCTTTTAAGATCGGGAACGATGTCGAAAATGGCTTGTTCAATAGTTGGTTCCCCATACAAAAAAATGTCGCTAACACGATGGGTAATATTCTTGTTTCCTCAAGAAAAGAAACGTTTATAACTCTAGAACAGATACAAGAAATGAAACCAGTTCTAGAGCCAGGGGATATTTTTGTCGAAAGACGCAATTGGCATGCAAGTAATGTGGGTATACCTGGCTTCTGGCCACATGCTGCACTCTATATTGGCACCTTAGAAGAAGCAGATGTCTTTTTTCAAGAATTGTTTCCACTGGAGAGCCAGCCAAGTTTTTCACTACTTGTGAAGAGCAATTATCCAAAATTATATGAAAAATATATATCAAAAGACAGTCATGGATATCAGTATGCGGTTATAGAGGGGCAGGCACCAGGAATAATACTTTTGCCTCTAGAAAAATCTGCAAAAGCTGATTACTTAGGAGTTATACGACCACGTTTAGAAAAAAGCGAAACATTAAAGGCGGTGCTTCGTTCATTTGAAAACTACGGCAAACCATATGATTATAATTTTGATTTTGAAACACGTGATGAAATCGTTTGTTCTGAGCTTGTATACGATGCGTATCTCCCCAAGAATAACAATAAAGGAGTCAGTTTTGAATTAGCTATTACGTCCGGAAGAAAAATGATTTCACCGAACGATATGGTTAAGAAATTTTTTGAAGAAAATGGTACAGCAAAGAAAGAACTCGACTTCGTCTATTTTATTGATGGCAATGAAAATCTCGGTCGCGCTTTTGTAAAAGACGAAGCCTCTTTCTCCACAAGCTGGACTAGACCTAAATTTTCTAAACTTCAGGAGTAATTTTAATGAATTACTCGCGAATTCTTAGTGAAAAGTCTTCGTCATCTGCATACTTCATTGCCTTTTCATTTATTTGATATCTTTCTCTAATTTTATAGAAGGGGAGTGTGGTATCGAGAAGCCCTAAATCATAGGCTAACTTATCTGAATATCCGGGTAAAAGAACTTTATAACTAAATGGCACTTTGGCTTCTGATATTTCATTCACATGCTTTACAATATTAGTTGTGCAGGTATTTGTGATTGTGTTATAAAATTCTGGTTTGGTGTAAAGCTCGTTAACCCTTTCTGTCATGCTTAAAAATAATCTTTTAGCGTGAGCATTATCTATTTTTGTTGGATATATAAAAACATCATCTTTTCTATAATTACTACGTAGTTTTACAACATCTTTTTCATCGGCCACAACATACACCAAAGCATACTGTTTGAGTAGCCCCTTCCATGGAGAAAATGACTGACCTTTCTTTTTTCTGATCTCCACAGAAATTGAGACATATTCACCGCCTTCGAAACCAAATGAGAGGAAGGTATGCGCAGCTCCGCTAAAGTCACCAAAAGGTTCTACTATATAGTCGACACTTTTTAGCTTAGTCACATCGTATGTTTTGTCGTAGTAAGCAGGTGTATAGTCAGTAGTGCTTCTATACGTAAAGTTACGAATATTTTTTATTGTAACGAGATTCCCATCGAAACTAGCACTAGCAAGCACTTGCTGATCAACAGACCAGTTAGCAGTATTACTAGGCCGAATAGAAATATAGAGTAGTAGCAAGACCGCAGTAATAGCAAGTGACAGGAAGCAAAAAAGTTTTATTTTAGACATTCTCTTACTTTTCATAATAAATAAAGAATAGCACGACTTTTAAAGTTATTTGCGTTATACAATCTTATTTCGAATATAGAGTACACTAGAGAAGTGTCGCTCAGATTTATTAGTGATTTATTAGTCAAGACTACTATCTATGCTTACAACTATTGCACTTGTGCTCATCGTACTCTGGCTGGTTGGCTTTGTAGGCTTCCATGTTCTTGGATCATTCATACATATATTACTTGTGCTTGCCGTGATCTTCTTCCTCATCCGTGTCATTCGAGGGGAAAATCCGTTTAAGTAACAAAAGCGGTCCCAAGTGACCGCTTTTGTTTTGTGCTTTTTCTGATTTTTTATTGGAAGTACTCTAAAAAACAGTCTTTTTAAAATTCGCAAAAAAGAGTAAATTAGGTTATAATTCTGTCACTATTTTAAAAAGATAAAATACGCCCGGGTGGCGAAATTGGCAAAAGATTTACTTGCGCACATCGTGCGTCTACCAATTTCGAAACCCATGGTTAGCGAGATATTATTGTGCTTTAGGAAAATAGAATATGCCCGGGTGGCGAAATTGGTAGACGCACTTGCCTTAGGAGCAAGCGAGGCAACTCATGAAGGTTCAAGTCCTTTCCCGGGCACCATTTAGGACTTTTGTATCCGCAAGGACATCAAATGGAGAGCAAAACGTTGATTTATCAACGTTTTTGTTCTTTATAGTAAAGTTCAAGAACATTTTTTTCAAGAAGAAGTCTAGCTCCTCAAGATTACCTAAAGAATCTAGTGTTTCAGGCATTTTATCCATAATTTCAATGAACTTTTCCTGTGTTAAAATATTAACCTTTTCATTTTCAATAACAGCCTTTGTTTTTGTGTACTCTTTTTCAATTTCAGCTAAGCGGTTTTCCACTTTCAGTAGGTCACCACGGTAATGTTTTTTGACGCTTTCGGTTTCTACATCGCTCATAAGTAGCTCCTTTGTTTTTTCAAGCTTTGCCTCTACTTTAATTTTTTCGCCGTGCAATGCAAAACGTTTCTGATTTGCAACCTTTACCCTTTCGGCATTAACCTTCTTAATTTCCTGTGCGTAATGGTAATAACTCTTCTTAGTTGAGAAAGGCTTTTTGTTGAAGAGTTCAATTGCATAATCAATTATCACTTTTACTCTTACTGATTTCCCGTATTTTTCACACCCTTCAGTATCACACCTGTAATAAAAATAACGTATTACTTTGCCGTTTGTGCTCTTATTGACGGTTATACCCGCTGTCATACTGTCACCACAGTCACCGCAAATAACCATATCACGTAAAAGATTAGCTTTTACGTCATCACCCTTTTTATAGCTCTTTGCAAGCTTAATGATGTCGCTCTTATCTGATAATTTGTTTATCTGCATAAACTCTACAACCGTCACCATCAGTATGAAGTCATAATGGTCACCAAGCATAACAACGATTGTTTCGATCTTCTTCTGCCACTTTGCTTCGAAGGATTCACTCTTTGGAGCAAAGTTCGGTACCGAGGGATTGCTTGTCCGCGGCTTGTTCTTGTCGGCCTTCGGAGGATGCTTCGGCTTGGCTTCACCCTTTTGTTCAGAGTTTCGCTTGTTGTTGTAGCTCTTCTTACCGCTCTTGCCTTCGTCGTTGTGTTGTTTATCCATTGTAAAATCTCCTCTCATACCAAAAGACGATCGCGAGTATGTGTCAAGTGAGGTAGAGGAAGAGGTGCAAGATTTATGTCTCTCACTATCTCGGGTTTGTAGACGGCGTGAAGGAAGAAGATCCGCTTGCGATGAGATAAGTTGCCGGATAGTAAAAAGAAAGGTGAGGCCGTCAGGCCTCACCTTGCTTTTTATATTATTCATTTTCTGTCTCCTCCTTCCTAACTTCTCTGTTTATTCTATCCACCTTGTCCCGCATGAGGAGTTCATCGATGTGCTGTCTATTTTTTTCTCCGAAATCAATTTCGATTTCAAAAAATGGTATAGCTTTGATCTGTAACTGCTTTTTGACATGAGTACGAAGGTCTGTGCGCATACGCCTCGCGAAGTCGAGTGCTGCGACCTCCTTGCCTTCAGGGAGAACGGTTATAAAAACAGTACTATTCTTAAGATCTGGAGACACAGTGGCGCGCGTAACGGTAATGAGTGACATGCCTGAGGACTCCTTTTGGAAAAAGTCTGAGGCAAGTTCGCGGATTTTGAGCGACACTTGTACTTGGCGACGTGATAGTCCTTCTTCACCGCGACCTTCACTTGTGTTTGCACTTTTAAAAATATCGGGAGTTTCTGACATAACGGAAAAATATAATTAAATAATTTGCTAAATAATTTGCTTCTTGAGTATGGTGATTGCAGAGACTATATCTCCGGGAACCATTTCAACTTTTGTTTCGACCATAAGACCGCACTCATTTCCTTCACTTACCTCTTTTGTCTTTATTTTTTGTGATTGAAGTTCTATGACTTTCCCTTTACCAAGATCGAAACCACGACGCTCGATTTTGACAAGTCCTCCAAGCTTGATAATACCTTCGGTGACTTTTCCGCCAATCACATGCTTATCTTTTTGCGAACTAAAGTTCTTAATAATGGTGAGTTTACCACTAATTTCTTGTATTTCTTCATAGGGCATTCTCTCTTGCACAACAGTATCGAACCATTCTGAAAGCTTATAAATAATATCAAATGAGTGAATTGTGAAACCAAATCTTTCTGCTTGGTCGAGCGCACCACGCTCGCTCTTTACTGCAAAGGACATGATCACGGTTTCTTTATCGCCGGATGCGAGCATGATGTCGCCCTCTGAGAGAGTGCCGACACTTTGCGCAACAACTTTTATTTTAATGTCTTTGGTTTCTCTTTTTTTGAGCTCTGATACGATGGCGCCTAACGTGCCTTGTGAGTCAGCTTTTATCACTACCGGTATTACCATTTTGGCATTTCGATAAATCTTAGGATCTAGCACTTCCTTTACCTTACTATGTAATGCGTCATTCGCGAGTCTCTCAACTTCCTTTTTATCTTTTGAAGAAATGAAAATGGCGCCCGAGCTTGGTATTTCATCAAAGCCGGTGACGAGTATTGGCTGGCCAGCCTTTGGCTCTTTAATAATTTTTCCTGTGAAGTCCTCGATAATACGAATAGGGGAGAAGGCCGTGCCAGAAAGTATCGCGCCAGAGGCAGGCAGTGTTCCTTCTTTGATAATAAGAGTTGCGGAGATGCCGCGTTTAGCATCGATAAAGCTTTCGAGAACTTGTCCGGTTGCTTCCAAAGAGAGATTACAAGTAAGATTATGTATGTCGACAAGAAGGATCAGCGTTTCAAGAAGAAAGTCTATGCCTTGGCCATTTTTTGCAGAAATTTCAATACAAGGCACGTCTCCACCGTAACCCTCAATATAAATACCGTTTTCAACGAGACTATTTTTTGTCTTTTGTATATCAGCTCCTGGCTTGTCAATTTTGTTAATAGCGACAACATAAGGGAGTTTGCGAGCGTCTATCGTCTTCCACGCTTCAATTGTTTGCGCTTTGACTCCGTCTTCAGCTGAAACAATAAGTATAGCGATGTCTGCAATTTCTACACCGCGTTCGCGCATGGACTGGAAAGCAGCATGTCCTGGTGTATCGAGGAAAGTAATGCGTCGCTTACTTTTTTTATCAACAGAAACTTCAACTTCATACGCTGAAATACGCTGGGTAATTCCACCCGCTTCTCCGTCAACAATATTTGTTTTTCTAATGTAATCAAGAAGTGAACTTTTTCCATGATCAACGTGTCCGAGTACTGCAATAACGGGTTGGCGAGGGGAAAGAGCACTTTCAATTTTTGTTTTAGGCATAAGTCATTCTAGAATACCATATTTTGAGGAGATATGGAAGGGAAAATGTAGAATGGTTGTTAGTAGTCAGATGGAATCGGCAGGTTTGCAGTCAGCTAGAGTGAGGTTTGTACTCAGTGTTCACTAACACTAAAATTTTTTGCGGAGTGCTTTTCGCAAACACGATATTTTTCCGGTGAAAAATTCGTTCACACTCGAGTCGGCACTCTCCGTGAGTTGCTCCAAGCGATCCGCGCAGATATTTGGGAGGATCTCATCACTTTTTAGTTGCACTTGACAAATATTTTTGAACTTGCTATAATGCCTCTTGTCAACATGAGCGTCACGGTAACCCCACAACCCCACGGTAACCTCGTCGCACTCGCTGATGGCAGGAGGATGTCCTCGTGTCGCACCTTCAACTTTCAACAGCCCACACCCACAGGAGAATCTACATGAAGCACTTGAACGAACTGGCCAAGAACGCCATCAGCGCCCTGGGCGGCCGGTTGCAGGAGCCGCCAGGCTCGCACGCACTGAATGAGGCGAACTACATGGTCGACATCGGCAACTTCAGCGACAAGCGCGGCACCAGCGAACCCAGCGCCAAGCTGGACGACTGAACGCCGGTGGCCAACACGCGGAAGCGAGCGCGAGAAGAGGAACTATGTTCTTTCTCTTCGTGGCTCGCCTCCAAGTGGCAGTTTCGGAGCTACGGCTCCCTTAACCCCCAATTCGCAAGGATTCGGGGGTTTCGATTTTAGCTATTAACTCCCAATATCTGCTACTTTACCAAACTACCCATACGCCATATAACTAAAACGTCGTTCAAACATTTGAGCCCATATTTGTAATTTAAATATTTGATTTGGATCCAAAAACAGAAAGAATTTTAGAGTATCAAATGTTCTTAAAAAGCATTAGTAGTCAGTACTTTATTCCTCAAAGGAAGCAAACCCTGACTACTAACGTACTTCTGAACTCGTCTCTAACTTTAGATTAAAAAGATCACAGTAGCAGATATTGGGAGCTATATGCTCGATTTTATGTGTG
>JAYVAE010000009.1:0-16981 GCA_043751115.1 bacterium
TTACTTTTTCTGTGGAGACTGCTACAGGATGTTAGAACCTCTATAATTGAAACACGAGCAATACATTTTTTAAATGTTGTTGATGAGTGGAGTGAAATACCAATACACCAAGAGATAAATGTGAGTTCAATTAGAACCAGTGGGTATGTTAAGAAACGTTAATCAAGTTAACAATGTTATCTTGATCATCTTGAATATCTTGAACATTTATTAGGGTTGTAGGAGATTGTAGCCCTGTTGGGATAATAAATATACATCTTACGGAATAAAAATGTTAAAATAAATAAACTTTATGAAAACTCTTAAAAAGAAAGCAAAACTCCAGAAAATAACAAAGCCCTTGGATTTGTTCTCTAAAGAAAAACCAGTTAAAGAAAACAAGAATTCACTGAAAATGATTGACCTATTTGCTGGTGTAGGAGGTATTAGACTTGGTTTTGAGAGTGTTGGGTGTGAATCAGTTTTTACTTCTGAATGGGACACATCTGCACAAAAGACCTATTTAGATAATTTTGGAGAAATACCATATGGAGATATAACAAAAATAGACCCAGAAGAAATTCCAGCTTTTGATATTCTTCTCGCAGGGTTTCCGTGTCAGCCATTCTCACAAGCAGGAAAAAAACTTGGACTAGCAGATACAAGAGGAACCTTATTCTTTGATATAGCAAAAATTGTAGAACATCATAGACCAAAAGTTGTTTTCCTTGAAAATGTTAAAAGATTCAAAAGTCACGATGAAGGTAGAACATTTGAAACCATTAGTGGTATTTTAGAAAATCTTGGGTATCAAATACATTCAAAAGTTTTAAATGCTAAACATTTTGGAGTTCCACAAAATAGGGAAAGAATTTATATAATTGGTTTTTTAGGTGATGTAGATTTTTCATTTCCAGAACCATTAGGGAAACAAACAAGACTTGGAGATATTTTAGAAAAAGAAGTTCATCCAAAATATAATATTTCTGACAAGTTGTGGGAGGGACATCAAAGGAGAAAAAAAGAACACATTGAAAAAGGAAATGGTTTTGGTTATTCAATGTTTAACGAAGATTCCGAATACACAAGTACTATTTCTGCAAGGTACTATAAAGATGGTTCAGAAATCTTAATAGAACAAGAGGGAAAGAATCCTAGGAAATTAACCCCAAGAGAAGCCGCAAGACTTCAAGGGTTTCCTGATACATTTAAACTTTTAGCAAGTGATACACAAGTATATAAGCAGTTTGGAAACAGTGTTGCAGTTCCTGTCATCAAAGCACTAGCAAAAGAGGTTGTTAAATCTTTGAAGACACTCAAACAAAAACCTACTAAAGGTTTAACAAAGATAAATATTGATAAAATCAAAGAGGACAGTGTTAAGAGTGTGATAACAAATTTAAAGAAAGAGGTTAAGGTTTAGTTTGTTTCTGTCACAAGAGCATCCCAGTAACTATTGTTTGCTCTCCATTGTGAGTAAGGTCTATTGTTTCCAGCATACATCCCACTATCAAAGAATATTGAACCATTCTTGACTCCCTGAATAAAAGAATCAAAGTTGATTGGTTCTCCAAACACTATACTTGTATAGACACCGTTCATATCTTTATTACATTTAAACCAGCCAAGTTTATTAAACTTACCAATCCTTCTTCGCATTAGTTCTGCACTCCAACTGGCAATTATAAGGTAATCTTGTTGATAATTTGTTGGTACAATAGTACTTTTGTTTGGTCTTTGGTCATGAGTATAAGAGTATATTGCAAGTATATTATCGTTCTCATCCACCTCAAGTTTCTGCCCAAAAGAATTAAAAACATTAATCTTTGGACACGGTCTTCCTGACCACGAGTATCTATTATTTTTTAGTGGATTAGGTGCACCAAAAATTGATAAAAAAATATCCCTACTTATAACAGCCATACCTCTCTTGAAAAGAGAAAAATCTGGAGACCAATCACCAAAAGTTGTTTTACTTTTTGTATGATTTTTCATTTCAAAACCATCTATATCAGGGTCATTGTTCCCGTTATGTGCTACACCCATTTGTGTTTCGAGCCAGTGACCATCTCTCCCATCATGATTAACATTAGAACCAGAAGTGTTTGAGGTTCTCCCTCTTACGTGTTGGTTAAAAGATAGAATAATTCTTTCTTTTATTTGGTCACGTGTTTCATTTTGTAAACTAGTATCAGTCATTTGCTTAATACTAGCAAATAAGTGTTTGTAAAGCGATTCTTGTTAGTTGATTAAGTTGTTGAGACCATTTTCAGCTCTTTCAATTAAGTCATCGTAAGTAAGAACTTCAACCCAATGGAAATAAGACAGGAGTCTCCTCATGTTTTTTGGTTCACAAGAAATTGTTTGAGACATGTTGTTAACCAACTCCTTGTCTCTACGTCCTATCAGTAAAATACCTTTTGGTTTATAGTACTTACCGTATGTATCTTTTAGAATTTCGCTCATCGTTTCGTCATCCCTTTCTTGAGAGTATTCACTATAGTAATATTCCATATAACCAGTAAGTTGACCTAACGCTTCTGCTAGCTTAGGTGCAATAAATTGCCTGTTTAAAGTGTCTGCTCTTAAAAGTTCTTCAGAGGGTAGTTTGACTTCAAGAATATCTGATAAACCATCTATTCGTAGTAATCTCCCATCTGGGTTACCTGCATAACCTGCTTCTCTAAAATTTAAAGTTTTATATTCTGGACCAAATAGCCAAGGGTTCTTTTTTAAAAAGGTTTGTATATCAGAAACTTCTTTTACATCGTCTTTAGAAATTAGTATTTTAAAATCATTTATAATTTTCTTCTTTTCCTCAATTTTATCTTTTGATAATCCTTTTTTAATTAACTCTGGAATATCAAGATTGGAAGTGAGATACCCTTCATCAAATAATTTGAGTAGTTGTTTTTTCCCCTCTTCGTCGTTCGCCAGTGTCTTTAATTTTGAATCAAGGTCTGGGTCAAGTTTTAGTCCTTGGTCAAAAGATAGTTTTCCAGCCGAAACAGAAGATATATCTGCAGAGGTAAGAAATTTTAAAAAATTAGTAAGTGTGACTAAATTTTTTGTATCAAGTCTAATTTCAGAAGTAAGGTGTAGTACACCCAGCTTACTTTCATATTTTTGAAGTTTTAGTTCAACAATCTGGTCTTTGTTAGATATGTAAGTTGCTTTAATATTTGTCCTGCTCGTTTGGTAAATAACCTCTTCTTTAGTTTCTGTTTCATCTGTAACAATAGACAAGATTTTTCCACTCGCAAAGTTAGAGGTATATATCTTGTCTTCATGTCTAGCTGAAACGTAATCCTCTTCTGATGGTTCTGGTTCACTTGGAAATGAGTTACTTAATTCTTCTAGTTGTTCTTTTGTTAATGGATTATTTTTTAACATTGTATTATAAGCATAGTATATCAAAAGTACAATCAGAGTGTGCGATAAAAATGGAAACATAAAAAGGTGTAATTTGTATTCTCTTTATGGTAAGTTAGTAACTCTATATTATATTTTTACCCATTAGAATTGCATCTTGCAAGACCACTCAGGGTAAATATCAAAAAGTATGGTTAGAAATGTTTTATGTTAAGGTGTGTGAGGTCACACGACGCTCTAGGAGTAATGAAATAGGTTAATGGTAAGGTATTTATCATACTGCACCCTCTCTGTTGCCAGAGAGGGTGCATATCCGTTCATGTTCATCTTAAATTTGATTGATTTTTTTCTAATTTCGTGTATACTGGTAGTAATTGAATATGATGGTAGGTGCTTTAGAGTCATAGTTTATAAAAGAGAAAGTTCCAGTAAGGATTTCTCGCTATCCCTCGCTTGTCGCCCTTCCGAAGAAGGATTAGTCTGCTTAGCAGAACCTTGTTTGGGATGTAACACGCGAGTTTTTTTGTTTTTACACCAGACTTCCTCCTCCACTTATTACTGAATTACTTTAATATAACAAGCGATACATCGCGCTTGAATCACTTTCTTCAATGTCTCACGACTTAGATAGATTCAAGAGTATATACTCCGAAGAGTTTCAAGAAACTCTGTCAGACGAAGATGCAGAACGTAAATCTCGTATGCTTCTTAACCTGTACCTCTCTATTTATGGGAGTGTCTTAGATATTGCTAAGGAAGTGTCATCAAATAAATAACAAATTTATGACAGAGTCAAATAAGGAGCAAATTGTTGCTCCTAAAACAGTTTCAGATTTAAAGGGTCGCTATGCAGTAGCACACGTATTTCCAGATGGAACTATCGCAGATATGATATGTATCAAACATACAGACAAATCTTCATTTGCAGTTGCTAGTGGTGATGACATACGTTTACTGGATGAGTTGATGGTTGGGGAGGATGGTAACTTAGTCACTGATGTTAACAAAGCATTGTTCAAGTTAATACCAACAAGAACAGTACGTGATTTAGTGAACAAGAACTTTATCAGTGTTGCATCAGGGTTGGAGGAGTATGGAACAGTAATTGAGTTGTATCATCAGATTCGTGAACACATACAGAAGTATGTAATTCTCGAAGACACTCGTTTTTACGATGTTGCAACAGGATATATTCTCTTATCTTGGGTGTTTGATAGATTCAATACCGTTCCGTACCTACGTGTGGTAGGAGATCTTGGTACAGGCAAATCAAGATTTTTAGAAGTTGTTGGCAAGTTATGCAATCGTACTATGATGTCCAGTGGTTCTATTTCAGTTGCAGCAATGTTCCGCACCATCGACCTTGTACAAGGAACTTTTGTTTTTGATGAAGCAGATTTAAAATCTTCAGACATGTCAGACGACATAGTAAAGATGTTAAATGGTGGACACAAAAAAGATACACCAGTTGTTAGAATGGAACTTGTTAATGATGTTTTGAGACCCGCCTCATTTCGTGTGTTTGGCCCAAAGGTGTTTGGTTCACGTCTCAATTTCGTAGATACAGCACTAGAAAGTCGCTGTATAACTCAACGTCTTTTTCCGTTGAAACAGGTTAGTGTATCAGTACACCTACCAGTATCATTTGATACTGACTCACAGGTACTTAGAAACAAGTTACAGTTGTTTAGACTAAAGAATTTCTACAATATGCAAGATGATGAAAGTTCTCTTCTAGGTCTAGAGTTTCCACGTCTTAAGCAAACAGCACTTGCACTTACTAGTGTTGTAAAAATAGTTGGAGAAGAAGCACTCAAGCCAGTGTTGGGTTTTCTCATTGATTATGAAAAGTCTCTACTCAATATAGTCTCTACTGATATATACGCAGATATTCTATTGTGCATCGCACGACTCATGGAATCTAATGAGTATGTTAGAAGCTCTGGAATCATGCACATGAATCTTATTGCAAATGCTTTCAATGAACAGTTCTATGACGACTACGCAGAACGTGAGACACGTGTAGTTAATACTCGTGATGGAGTGATGTCTATACCTGGACAACGTGTATCAGCACGAAAGATAGGAACATATGTTGATAAACTCGGCATAGCAAAGGAACGTGATAGTCACGGGGTTCATATATCTCTCAGAAAAGAAGGTCCAAGAATCATGCAAATGGTTGAACGATATGGTCTTACAGAAATACTCAAGAAACTTCGTGAAGAAGAGGAAGACAAGAAGCTCAACCCTAAAACATTACAAGTTAACCCATTTGTCGAAGATGTGGTAAATCTATTCTAAAGTGTATTAAATCTATTAAGAAATAATTTCATCGCTAGAAAAGACTACACACGTTATAGACAGGTTCTAATTTTTTTAGCCTGTACAGGAGAGGGAGTCCGTATACCATTACAAATAGGTACACATACTACCAACTGATACAGACTACAATGAAAAAAATTATAATCTCCAATACAAAGAAAAGAGGTGTACAAAATAAGTTTCAACCTGAATTACTTGTAAACCAACTATTGTTGGGGAGTGAGTTTGGTGAGGGGACAGAAGCATATATGAAGTACGCTCACGGAAAACTCACAGTCATTGTGGGGAAGATACCAAAAGTGTTGGAATAGGAATTGTGTGTTAGTTGAGTACTACGATAACTAAAACTATGTCAAAAGAAAACAACAGTAATTTAAAATATGTTTTGTACGCACGTCGCTCGATTGTTGCAAATAAGACAGAACAAGATAAAGGTATTCCATCAATTGATTCTCAGATTAATGATGTGAAAGAGTTTGCTAAGAATGAGGGTAGAAATATAGTTAAGGTATTCACAGAAACAATGTCAGCAAGTGAACCAGGTATACGCCCAGAATTTACAAAAATGATGGAGTTCATTAAATCTGGTGGAGCAAACGCAATAGTATGTTTCAAGATGGACCGCTTAGCCAGAAATTCAGTTGATGAGGGTATTATAAAACATTACTTACAAAAAGGTATAATCAAGACAATACGTTCTACAGATAGAGAATGGAAATCAGATGACCATACCATAATTTGGTCAGTTGAGTTTGGTACCTCTACACAGTATTCACGTGACTTAAAGACACACATCAAACGAGGACAAGATGCTTCTCTCCGACGTGGGTTTAGACCAGGACTTGCTCCGATGGGGTATAAGAATACTAAATATCGAGAGAAAGGAATGGATGAGAGTATTGTGGTAGACGAAGAAAATTTCAGTATTCTTCGCAAGATGTTTGATTACATTCTTTCTGGAAAACATACACCATTCCAAGTGTTGAAAATAGCTACTGATGAGTGGGGTGTTCGTTCTCGTAAGACTCGTCGTTATCCAAAAGGTTGCCCACTTTCAAACGCAGCATGGTATGGTATTCTTTCAAACCCCTTCTATTATGGAGAATTTGAATACCCTATTGGTTCAAGTGTTTGGACTAAAGGGAAACACAAGCCACTTATTACTCGTGCAGAATTTGAGACAGTTCAACAAATCCTTCATAAGGATGCTCCGCGTCCAAAAACACACGTTCATGCTTATGTGGGTCTTATGCGTTGTGGAGAATGTGGTGCTCGTATTACTTGTGAGAATAAAGTTAAAAATCAGAAGAATGGTAATGTACATCATTACTCTTATTACCATTGTACAGGCCAAGTAAACCCAAATTGCACACAGAAGTCTATTAGCCAAGATGAACTGGAAAAACAAATGATGGAGTTCTTTTCTTCTTTCAAAATATCAACGTCATTTCATGAGTGGGCAATTCAGGAACTTCACAATGAATATGAACGTGAAAGAAATGACAAAACAACCATTTTGTATAACCAGCATAGAGAACATTTAAAAATAAAAGAGATGTTGACTCGCTTGATTGATATGAGATTGGTTGGGGATATAGATTCTACTCGTTTTCAGGAGGAGAAGGGAAGATTAGAAATTGAGGAACGAAGACTCGCAGGACAACTTGAGGTACTAGATGCACGTATTCAGGGATGGATTTATGATGCAAAACGTCTTATGACATTCGCAGAACGTGTGGTAAATGAGTTTAATGGTGGCTCTTTGGATAAAAAGAAATCAATCATCACTGCTCTAGGGTGTGAACATGTTCTTCTGGACAAGAAGTTAACAATACATACAGAAAAACCACTTCTCGTTATTCAAGAAATGGTTTCTGTTGCAGACGCAGTAGATAAACCATTAGAACCTGCTCTTTTCCTTAAAGCACATGGTTCAAATGGAAAAATGTTACCTACTGGTCCACCCTTGTGGAGGTGGGCGGAGTCGAACCGCCGTGTGCAAAAGGGTATGGATAGCATCTACGTTGCGTAGTTTGCTTTGATGTTCTCGTCTTTACTACTTAAAAACAAACCAAATGTAAATAAAGACAGAGCACATTATTTCGAGAAAAGTTCCGTGCGGCTAACTTCTTCTACACTCATAGGTATATTGCCCGCATCATTTCCTACGAGTAAAGAAATGAGGGACACCAGTTAGGCGTTGTACGCGTAAGCTGGAGCGAATCCAAACGCCATAAATGGTGAAGGGATTGCCTTAGCAGTTTTGTTTGCACAAAATTGTTACAACAAATTTTACGAATTTTGTTGCCATTTCGGCGACGCACTACCACTACCTTTTTTGCATCGATACCAGTACACCCCCGTGTACAAGCTGAAAGACTTAAGGAAAAAGTCTCAAGCTTTTGAAGCGACTATCCGTTTTGGTTTTGCGGATGACTTGACCCAGAATGCGGACACTGGATCCTCGATATTTTTGATTACAAAAATTCAAGGATGACACCATGGTACCACAAGATACTCAGATTAGGATGGTTTGTACAAATGTTACTTCATCTCTCTTTCTACATTTCGAAGCTCGCGCTTACTGTCTTTTTCTTTCAAACTTTCTCTTTTGTCACCTTTTGATTTTATCTTAGCGAGAGCAAAAGAGCATTTGATAAAGACCCCTTTACCATACAACGAGAGCGGGACCATTGTCAAGTGTTTGTTTTCACTTTCATGGTAGAGACGCTCTATTTCTTTCTTGGTCAGGAGGAGCTTACGCACTCGATGATCATCATAACTTTTACCAGCATTTCCTACTTGGAAGGGTGGTATAAAAGCGCCAATGAGATATGCTTCTCCGCCACGAATAATCACCCTTGCTCCGTCGAGAGATCCTTGTTTTTTCTTGATACTTTTGACCTCTTGACCAGTAAGCTCAATGCCCGCATCGAAGGTTTCTCCGAGCGTGTACAGTAACCCAACTTTTTTGCTTATAACAAAAGACATGGTCTTATTCTAACACGGGCAAATTTCTTCCACATTTGGTATAATGTATATCTATGTCAGACACAGTCACCAAAAAAGTAAAAAATATCAAAGATGTGCTCAAGAAAAAAGATGATGGACCTTTCTCATCTTTGTTCAAACAATTTTTGATTGTTATCATCTTTATCACCGCTGCACTCCTTGTCTATGAAAGATTTTCTAAAAAAGTAGCAACACCAGTCGTTTCTCTTGGAGAGCTTTCGTCCTTGGTTTCTGCAAACAAAGTTAAGCAAATAGAAGTGCATGGCAATGAGCTACGCGTTACGAAAAGTGATGACACAAAGATAATTGCGCAAAAAGAAAAAGAAATATCCGCCTCCGAAGCACTCCTTTCCTATGGAGTAAGTACGAGCGCGCTTGCATCTACTACTATACTGGTACAAGGTGAGTCAGCGGGTCAAATGGCGCTTTCATTTTTACCAATACTACTACCACTTCTTTTTATCGGTTTAACTATTTGGTGGCTAGCGCGTGGTGTGAAGGGAGCAAATATGCAGGCCCTTTCTTTCGGGCAAAGTAGAGCAAAGGTGATACTCCCTGATGACACAGCCAAGAAAGTTCTCTTTAAAGATGTTGCCGGAGTCAAAGAAGCAAAAGAAGAGTTAACAGAAGTGGTGGACTTTCTCAGGAATCCAAAAAAGTTTCTCGAAATAGGTGCTGAGATACCAAAAGGCGTGCTTCTGATGGGAGCGCCAGGAACTGGTAAAACTATGCTTGCCCGCGCGGTTGCCGGTGAGGCTGGAGTACCTTTTTTTCACCTTTCGGGTAGTGAATTTGAAGAAATGTTCGTGGGAGTCGGTGCTTCACGTGTGAGAGATCTCTTTGACATGGCAAAGAAACAAGCGCCAGCAATTATTTTTATTGATGAAATTGATGCCATTGGGCGCGCTCGTTCGACGAGTATGGGTGGTCAAGGAGAAGCAAGAGAGCAAACACTCAATCAAATACTCGTTGAGATGGATGGTTTCGAGAAAAAGGAAAATGTTATCGTTATGGCAGCTACGAACAGACCAGACGTACTCGACCCTGCGCTACTCCGCCCTGGCAGATTCGACCGAAGGGTGACCCTTGATCTTCCGGATAGAATAGATAGAGAAGAAATTTTAAAAGCACATATTAAAGATAAGCCACTTGCGGAAGACGTTAACTTTGTCATTGTCGCAGAAAGGACACCAGGCTTTTCTGGGGCAGATCTTTATTCGCTGATGAACGAAGGGGCGATACTAGCGGCTCGTGAAGGGAGAAAGAAGGTGGCGCAATTTGACCTTGTAAGAGCAATAGAAAAAGTGATGCTTGGTCCAGAGAGAAAGAGTCATGTCCTTTCTCCAAAGGAAAAGAGAATTACTGCGTATCATGAAGCAGGTCACGCTCTCGTCGCATCATGCTTGCCTGATGCCGATCCCGTACATAAAATATCTATCATCGCGAGGGGTCGTGCGGGCGGATACACGCTCAAGCTTCCTTTTGATGAAAGAAGACTGATGAGTAAGCGTGCATTCTTAGATGATATTGCTATGTCTCTCGGCGGATATGTTGCGGAGAAGCTTGTCTTTGGGGACCTTACCACAGGGCCGTCAAATGACCTTCAGGTGGCAACAGCTATGGCACGTGATATGGTTACTCGCTACGGTATGAGTGATCTTCTCGGACCAATCGCACTCGAAGGTAGCGGAACCGCCCTTTATGGAAGAGGTGTGTATGGCAAAGAGTATAGTGAAGAAATGGGAGCTAAGATCGACGGAGAAGTAAAGAGAATTATGAGTGAAGGTTGGGAAAGAGCAAGAGTCATTCTTACAGAAAAGAGGGGAGCGCTGAACTCTATTGCAGAAGAGCTCATACGCGTAGAAAATATTGAAAGAGAGGAATTCGAGAAGCTCCTTGTTTTAAATGGTATTGTTCCAAAGAAGAAAGAGGAAGTAGTGTAAAGCTCGTAAGTGGTTATGAGTAATTCGTAATGAGTTAGCTAAAGCAGAGTTGCCGTAGGCAACTCTGCTTTAGTCTATTTTTTGTTCACGTAAGTAATAAAGTTAAAACAAAGCGCCGCCCCTAAAAGGGGCGGGCTGGTGCAGCCGCAGAAAGCACTACACGAAAAAGGAAAACATCGCGAGACGGTGAATTGCATTTTGAGTTGCTGTTTCTTCATGATGCGAGTTTCCTTGAGGCAACTTGACTTCTCTGGGAAGTGTTACTGTCTTCATCGAGAAATACCGCCAAAACCCTTTCTTCTCAGAGGTTTTCATTAGCGAGGCGTTTTTTTTCGCGCTCTTCTAGCCGCTTTTCAAGATATCGCGTCGCAGCGTCGGAGTCTGCCATAAAAGCGACAGCAACATCAGGCCTTCCACTTCTACTTCTTGCGTATTTCGATAGGCAGACCGCCTCTTTGCTCGGACAGTGTCTGCCTGCACTTGAACTCCTTTTTAGCCTCGTATTGATGTTTGCTTTCGCACAATCACGATGACCAGGCATCAGCTTGCAAGAAAATACAGGCTTTTCATCAGATTCAAATTCCATCAGCATGTGTATCTCCTCATTTAGACTGCCCCACTTCACATGAAGTGGTTTTGTTATGTTACAGTACAATGAAAATTTTGTAAAATTTCTCGCCGACGATATGTGCGCTTATTAAGTGTGTTTACATTACTTTGTAAATGAGATAGAGTTCCCAGTGTAGGTTTCCGTTTCATTATTCAACTTTGTGGAGTGTCCATTATGAATCCAATTGCGAAAGTATTGTTCTTTGTCGGTGACAGCCGTGAGGTTGCCCGCGCGTATCAGCAAATGCTGGGTGGTATTGCGGGCAGTCGTAAGCATTCCCCCAACGTCTTTCGTGTAGTCTCGTGTTACGAAACAGGGACTTTTCTCGCTAGTTTTAATGAGTGTCAGCGAGATCCACAAAGGGTGGAAGTTCTCTCCATCATCCTCGCATCGTCCCTAGATTTACGTGGCACCGATCTCCGCCAGAGATATGCGGGTAAAGACGATCATTTCGTTTACCGTCTCGCGGGAGGGAGATCGCTCGTGACGGCACACTGTTCAAGGTTTCTTTACTCTGCTGAAACGGACGTGGATGATGGAAGTTCGAAGTATTGGTGGGAGTCATCCCGCTTTCAAGATTGGAGGGGAGGAGATCCGCGAAAGAGTCCACAGCTTGCAGTAGAATGGCTCGAACATGTGCTTGGCTATTTCAAGGGCAAGCGTGGCGGTATCATTACGCTCGAAAGAGTTGCTGCAGGGCTCATGAACACAGCCGAACTCGCACATGATGTGGACGAGATCAGATCTCGCATTGAAAACTTTTATCACCCAGACTAGGGTCGGAAGTCTTCATTTCAAACGGCGCCCATGGGAGCCGTTTTGTTTCTTTTTTCTTCCATTTTTGCTATAGTAATGACACTTTAGAAATAAAGTTACGCATCGTAGCTCGAGAAGCTTGGTCAGAAGACATCATTCAAGATCTTCGTGTGCTCACTCATCGCTCGCTCAGCTTCGAAGATGCCCGTAGCTAGCAAGCGAAGGATGCAAGTAGGTAGAGTGGTTGTCTTTTCGGTCGAAGTGAATCAAAAAGCATTTTAAGTGCATCCATAGCTCAGTTGGTAGAGCAGGCGTCTTATACACGCCCGGTCCTAGGTTCGAGTCCTAGTGGATGCACTTAGAATAGTTTTTGTGAACGAGACCGCAATCTTGTAGTCAAGATTACTCACAACTGGTTCACGGCTTTCGTCCAGGCGGATACACAGAAGAGTTTTATGCGAACGTTTCCTTTGTTTCGCGTAGGCTAGTTTTCCAAAAGATACTATGAATAATTATTTCACTGGAAGAAAAATAGTTATAGCGACCATGCATGGAAAAGAAAAAGCTATAGCCCCACTTCTTAAAAATCATTTTGGAGCAGATTTGTTTGTGCCAAGTAATTTTGATACGGATAAGTATGGAACTTTTACACGAGAAATAAAAAGGCATGGTGATCAAAAAGAAGTAGCGAGAAAGAAAGCGCTCGCTGCGATAAAGCATTCAAATGTTGATATTGCGATAGCAAGTGAGGGGAGTTTTTACCCTCATCCAGGGCTTCCTTTTATCTCAACAAATGCGGAGCTTGTTTTACTCGTTGATCTAAAAAATGGTATAGAGGTAGAAGGTTATGCACAGTCATCTGCAACCAATCATCTCCACGCGCAAGTTTCTTCTCTCTCAGAAGTCATTTTATTTGCAAAAAAGATAGGCTTTCCCGAGCATGGCATTATTTTACGGAGAAGTAGAGATGGAAGAAAAATGGAGAAAGAAATAAAAACATGGGAAGAATTAGAAAACAAGGCAACAAGAATGTTCAGTAGTTTTTTCGCGGGATTCTTTGTTAAAACTTTGTATCTTGAAACAGACATGCGAGCACACCGGAATCCAACGAGGATGAAAGTTATTGAAAGTGCTGCACTTGATTTAATAAAAAATATAGAGAGCTTGTGCCCTTCGTGTGGCGCTATAGGTTTTTGCAAAGAGGGAGTAGCAGAAAATCTTACTTGCGCGAGGTGTATCCTTACAACTAATATACCTGGGTCTTTTCTTTATACCTGTCAAAAGTGCGAGTATAAGGAAAAGCGAAGTGAGAGGGATTTCGCAAGTCCGGAAGAATGCTCATATTGCAATCCGTAGCAGTTAATGGCCAGTAAAAGCTCTTTCTACCTGAAGTAGATGTAGAAGAGGTGTTGTCCTGTATGAAAAATAATTTATAATTTGAAAAAAGTCGTATTTTGTTTGATTGATATGCTCTTGTCATTTTTGAAACTAAAAACCTGCACAATGTGCAGGCTTTTAGAATGGGATAACTTTTATAGTTTACATTCATCGAATGTGGTTTTTCCGCCTTCAGTGATAAGTGCGTAGTTTCCCTTATTGATAAAGGCTACACCACTTTTCTCATTCTCCAAGGCTGGGTCTTTCCCGACAACCTTAGGAGTAACTTCAAGCGTTCTTTTGCCACCCGCATTGTTTAGGGTGAGAGTTGTAGTACTGTTTGTCGCAGAGGCAAATGAGAGTGAGAAAGTTTTACCATCCTTACAAGTATAGTTAAGTAGGCTGTTTCTTTTACCCATCTCTGTCATTCCTGCTGGCGCTGGCGCTGGTGTGATTGGGTCAGTGTTCGCTCTTGGTGCTTGATTTGGAACTGGGACAGTTGTATCTGATGCCTTAGGTGCTTTAGGAGAAGCTACTTGAGGTGGCATGACTTGACTATTCTTTGGTATGTTTGGTACATTTTTTGATGTTACTACATAAACAATTCCACCAATAATGATAAGAGCGAGAAATCCAAGGCTTAATTGTGTAATTTTATTCATTTCTAAAGTATAAATCACTTTACTACTATCAGTGCTCTTTTTATCCACAGATTACGTAGCTCTGCTAATGCTGTGGCATGTTATTCCATGTGTACTTTCTCTCTTTTCTCTACAAGAGATACTAGTTCTGGGTAGTCCTTGAGCGTCTCATCTTTTTTGATAAGCGCTTTGGCATAAGAACCGGCAAGCTCGACGAGTTTTGGATTTTGAAGTGCTTCCATGGCGATATCTGATATGCCCCATTGCTTGCCATCAATGAGAGCTCCGATGCCGCGTTCTTTCATGTCGAGTTCGGCAAGCTCGAAACCATTTTTGGCTTTTACCAGTGAAGAAAGTCTTTTCTCGGTCTTTTCACTCGTGCTTTCGCTCACCAGATAACAATAGGATGGATATTTGCCGCGGCCCACGCGGCCGCGAAGTTGATGAAGTTGGGCAAGTCCGAAGCGGTCCGCTCCTTCAATAAGTATGACGCTGGCATTAGGGACGTTCACGCCCACCTCTATAACACTCGTCGCGACAAGTAAGTTAGACTTCTTCTCTAAAAAGTCTTGCATGACCTCATCTTTTTCTTCAGCCTTCATTTTGCCATGTATAGTGTCAATAATAAATTCAGGAAATACTTCTTCACCAAGATAAACAGCTTCTTCTTCGACAGATCGTAGGTTTTTTGCCTTACTTTCCTCATCGCTCTTTTCGATACGAGGACAGATCACATAAATTTGTCTTCCGCTTTTCATTTCTCTCCGCATATGCTCATGCATATCTTTTTTTTCTTTTTGAGTGTGTGCTAATTTTGTTTCAATAGGAATTCTCCCTTCTGGCATTTCATCAAGTACGGAGAGGTCAAGGTCGCCAAACATGGTAAGCGCGAGGGTGCGGGGAATAGGTGTTGCCGACATAGAAAGTAAATGAGGTATTTTGGTTTGTGAAGTTTTGTTTTCTTCTTGTCCTTTTTCTGCGAGCTTCTTTCTTTGGCGCACTCCGAAGCGATGTTGTTCGTCGATAATAATAAGGGCAAGTTGCTTGAATGCGACACTTTTTTGTATGAGGGCGTGAGTCCCGATAACAAAAGATACTTCACCCTTTTCAAGCCATGTGGCAAGCTGTCTTTTAGAAACTTTTGTTGCTTCTTCCTTGTTTGTTTTACTGGGGAACTTTTTGCAAGTAGAGCTCGTAAGCAATCCTATAGAAAGAGTTTCATTTTTAAAGTAAGCACAAAAACTATCAAAGTGCTGTTTGGCCAGTATTTCAGTTGGCGCCATATAGGCAACCTGAAGAGGCATTTTATTTTGTGAGTTTAAGGTGCCGAGAACTCCGGCTATAACAGCGCCGGCCACGAACGTCTTACCGCTCCCGACATCTCCTTCGAGAAGTCTTCCCATTGGCTCGACACCGCTCATGTCAGTTACTATTGTTTTTATAGCACTCTCTTGCGCCATGGTTGGAGAAAAGGAAGAATTTTTTAAAAAAGATTCAACCTTTTTTGTATTTGTGATAGGAAATGCTGGCGAATGTTTAAGCTTTGACCTTTCTTTTTCGGCGAGTAACTTCATAAGGAAAATCTCCTCAAAAGCGAAACGCTTTCTGGCTGCGATGGTGAGCTCTTTGTTCTTCGGAAAATGTATATATAAAAGAGCATCAGTTAAGGTAGGAAGTGAAAGTTCTTTGATGATAAATGGGGGGAGAGGATCAACGACTGTTCCGAGCGCTCCTTGTTCTATAGCTCTTTTTATAAGGTGATAGAGAAAGTTGGAGGTAAGACCTTTTGTTTCTTTGTAGACTGGAATGAGCAGACTGTCATTTTTTTTATCACTTTCTCCACCGTCCAAGTGAGCATCCTCGCCAAAAAGTGACTGAGCTAAATGAGGTGTCACAGGAGGTGCTTTTTCAATATGAGGATTAGAAAGAAGAAAGCCTTTGCTATCTTTTTTGAGAACGCCGCTAATTTTCACTCTGGCACCTTCTCCATACATTTTACCAATATAGGCTTGGTTAAACCAAACGAGACGAAGCGTTCCAGAATTATCAGCAAGTATTGCCTCAGTCATCGGTATATGTCCCTTAAAGCTACGACGAACTTTTACTTTTTCTAATATTCCAAAAAAGGTAACGAGCTCGCCTTCATTTCCTTGAGCTAGGCTTTTTTCCGCGTGGTCATCTGAGTAACGAAAAGGAAAGTAAAAGAGTAAGTCGCGCACTGAGTGCAGTCCAAGTTTTTTGAGTGCTTCTGTATGATCTTTGCTTAACTTTGATATGAGATGAAGTGGGGTGTGAAGTGGAAGCATGTCGTGTCTACCTAGTTATTGTGTGCTACTTTCTACTATTGTCTAAATCTCGGATTAGCAGTGTAGAGTATGAGAGATATATTGACCATCATAAGTATAAAGAGAAGCATGGTGGTGACAGAGTAGCCGCCCTTCGCGAAGTCTATGTAGAGAGAAAGACCGAGTACGGTGAGACTTACAATAAGAGGGAATATCGATCTCATGAGGCCGATGACGAGTAGTCCAAGCACGACAAAGAAACCGTGCCACAAGGAGTAAGCAATTTCAAGTGGTATATAAGAACTGATACAACCAAAGAAACTTTCTTGTATTCTCGCAGCATTACCAAGTAGCTGATTGATATGTGGATAGATGAAATAAAGTCCAATGGCAAGACGAAGTAAAAGGGGCCAAAGACGAGCTAAATACATAGTAGGAAGTGTAACATAAAAAATTAGTCCGATAAATCGAGCAATGCCTCGGTAAATTCTTACCTCACTTTTAAAGTGAGGTAAAGATAAAGCGTAAAGAGATTTATTGAGCTGAGTGCCCGTGATATTTATTTCTCATAGTATAAGAGTAGAAAAAATTTTTACTAGCTACTACTTGTGCTTTGGGTAAAAAGTATTCTGTGATAAAAATGTGATAAAAAATAAATAGAGAAAAATAAGCAAGGCCGTC
>JAYVAE010000010.1:0-3861 GCA_043751115.1 bacterium
TCGTAAGTGATGTTTTAATGTTGGTATATCAATTGTATACATAGTTACAGTGTATCAATTGTGGAAATTAAGGGAAGAGGTTAGTTGGGGATGGTATTATGTATGGTAAAAAAAGTTCTCACAAAGAAAAAGAGTAACGAGATGGTCGCGGTGAAGAAAAATAACGTGGTTATTTTTCAGGCAAAGAATGGCGCGCTCGAACTTCGGGGTGATTTGAGTCATGAGACAATGTGGGCGACGCAGGCCCAGATTGCTGAATTGTTTGGTATTGAGCGTTCTGTCGCGACTAAACATATTAAAAACATACTCTCTGGATCAGAGGTAGTCGAAAAAAGCAATGTGCAAAAAATGCACATTGCTCAGTCTGACAAACCGGTTACTTTATATTCTCTAGATATTATCTTAGCGGTTGGATATCGAACCAGTTCAGCAAAGGCTATAGAGTTTCAAAAGTGGGCTTCATCTGTGCTTAAAGATCATCTCATGAAGGGGTATACCCTCAACAAAAAGGTCATACTCAAAAATTATGATCAGTTCATTAAAAATGTGTCTGACATTCAGGCCCTTCTTCCCGCGCATGTGATTCTTGACCCGAAGATGGTGCTCGAGCTTATAAAGGAGTATGCGCTCACGTGGGCAAAGCTAGACGCCTATGATAAAGATGCGCTGACAAGTAGTGGTACTACGAAAAAGAAGATAAAGGTGAGCGCGGACGAATTACTTTCTGCTATCGAAACTCTGAAGACCGAACTCTGTAAAAAGGGCGAGGCAACAGAAATCTTCGCGCAAGAAAGGGCAAGAGGAAACGTAGAAGGAATACTCGGAAATGTCATGCAGTCATTTGGTGGAGCGGATGTGTACGCAAGTATTGAGGAAAAGGCGGCGCATCTCCTCTACTTTATGGTCAAGAATTATCCGTTCACTAAAAGCAACAAACGGTCTGGTGCTTTTATAGAACCCACGTGTTTGGCGATCTTTTTTCGTCAAAGCCATTATTTTAAAATCACCGTACTACGAAGTACGTTTCTTTAAAAATAAAATCTTTTCCTCAAATCTCATCCAAACACGTGGGTTCTATGGCACATAGTTCTTGAGGCGTAGTAGACTTCGCGGGGCTCGGAATATCAATCCAAGCGGGCTAACTACTATCACACTTCTCATTGCAGAGAGCGATCCGAAACAGAAAGAGAAAGTGGTGGCGCTCGTAAGTGAGTTATTAAAAGTAAAATAATCATAAAGATAGCATGAGAGAAACAGATTCATTTTTCAAAGATTTAGAAAGGCAAATGAAAATGCACAGCGCTGAAGAAATGTCTGTCAGTGAAAAGAAAGAGTTTTTGGAAAAGCTCATGAAAGAAGGTTTCAACAATACTCCTTTTGATGAATTAAGCGATGAGGAACAAGCCGTTGATACTGTGTACGTCGCAATGCAGGAAGACGATGAGGAAAAGGCATATGAGTTCATCGACTACGCTCTCTCGCTTGATACAAAATGTGAGCTAGCGTATGAGGCGCTTGGAGATTTGGCGGACAATCAGCATGTCGCTGGGGCATGCTTTAAGATGGGGGCAGATATTGGCCTTCGGAAGTATTTATCAAAAGAGGATCATGCAGAAAATAATGAGTCAGTCGAAGTTGGCATGTTTTATAGTATGTTTGAAACAAGGCCCACCATCAGATGTCTTTATAAATATGGAGACACTTTACTCGGCGCAGGTAATTATGACGATGCACTGGAAGTTTTTAAAGAGGTATTACGACTTAATACAAGTGATAATATGGGCGCGAGATATGCCTTGCTACACTTACTCATTGGCAATGAGGAAAAAGAAGAGTTTCTGCGGTGTTATAAAAAATACAAAGATGATAGCTCTACTCAAATGAAGTACGCTCATCTTCTTTTTCTCTATGTCTTTGAAAGAGAAAATACAAAAGCAATTGAGAAAGCAAAGAAAGAAGCTCTTGAGTCGAGTAAATATATTCCTAAGTTGCTCGCGAAACGCCAAGAAGATGGCAGTCTTCATGGCGCTTATGCCATGGGGTCGAAAGAAGAGGCAGACATGTATGACTTTATGTTTGGTCAGTTTTGGGAAGAGGTAGATGGGGCGATAGAAATGCTGAATGCGAAATAGTGGCTGATGGTGTTGCGGGGGGCCATAAATAACAAGCGGAGGCCAAAGGCTTCCGCTTGTTATTTATGGTCCCCCGCGGAAACAGCTTGCAATTTTAAAGAGAGAGCGATACTTAAGGGGTAATTTTAAACATATGGAACCAAAATTTAATACAAATAGACCAGAGCAGTCACCAGAAATAAAAGTAGTTAATTTTTTTAGCAAACCAGACGAAGTTGTTGTCGCTGACGACGGAATGATTAAATCAGAATACACCACCGACCCTAATGATAAAAGTAATATGGTCTGGAAGCTCGTTGATTCATACCCAGACTCAGGCGATGTAACAAATGAAAGAGTCACGAAACATAGGATAGAGTATTGAACCAGTCTTTCTCAGAAATCAATAAGCGGAGAATTCACCCTTGAAGTTCTGGAAGGATTTAATCCAACTTTTTATGGAGACCGCTTCGTCTCAAAGAGGTCTCTCGCTGAAGATAGATACAGAGATGATTATATGGGGCTTATTCCCAACCACAGAGAGGTCTTTGAGGTTGGTGGTCGTAATTACTACACACTTGAAGAAGCAAGGAGAAAAGCAGAGAGTGATCGAGAGGCTATTCTTGCAAGAAAAGTGCGTACTAATCTTGGTGTAGTGAGCGCGCTGGATGCAATCTTTCTGGCAAGAGCTGCAGAAATCCCAAGCGAGGACTCAAGCGGTAGGGGTTTTGGGGTCGTCGATTATCATAGCAATGTCGAAACAGGAAGGGAGATTACGGGTATTTCATTTCGCTTTCCTGACAGGAAGACGGCGATTGCTACACTTAATGAGCGTATTTTAGAAATTGGAGAAAAAAAGAAGGAGCTAGATGAAGAAGGTAATGACTGGAACAGAACAGAAGTCGACGTGCTCAATAATCATCAGCAGTTTTTAATTGATGCGGTAGAGACTTTTTCGAGAATGGAGGATGATGTGAAGAGTTAGTGTGAAGAAATCACAAAGCGCGGCCCTCGGCCGCGCTTTGTGATTTCTGTTATACTCCCTCTTACGATGAAGTATAAACTTTTTGAGGGAGATACAGAGAATGTGGCCTATGTGAGCGCTCATGATGAGAGTAGGGAGGTGATGAAAAAGCTCTTGGCGAGAAGGGGTCTTAAGAGTAAAGAAGATATAGAAGGATTTCTTTCGCCTGACTATGAAAAGCTTGTGAGAAGTCCTTTTGAGATTAAGGATATGGAGAAAGCGGCGAAGCGCGTCTTGGGCGCGCTTCGAAATAATGAGAAGTTTTGTATTTATTCTGACTATGACTGTGATGGCATTCCTGGGGGAACAGTGCTTTCAGACTTCTTTGATCATATTGGTTATACGAATAGGGTGCATTACATACCGCATCGGCATAAAGAGGGGTATGGATTAAATAAGGGCGCAATAGACAAGCTCGTAAATGACGGAGTTACTTTAATGATTACCGTCGATAATGGCATCACGAATGTGGAGGAGGTGGCATATGCGGAGGGGAAGGGGGTGAATGTGATACTGACGGACCACCATCTCCCGCTTCGCGAAGACGCAGACCTCGCAGACGAAACGCAGACCTCGCAGAAGGACGGAGACCACGCAGAAAAAATACAGGGGAGGCAGATACTGCCGAAGGCGTATGCGGTACTTAATTCTAAGAGAGATGACTGTGAGTATCACGATGACATGCTTTGCGGATGCGCGGTGGCATGGAAATTGTCATGCGCGATT
>JAYVAE010000011.1:0-3813 GCA_043751115.1 bacterium
TGGTGATTTATCGAATAGACTTCTCCTCCAACTGCTATGCGAGAGGTACGTGGCATATACAAATATTATGACACATATTTCTTGATTAAATGGTGGCTGCCCACTTTTCCCTTTGGTGGCTGTCCCCTTTTCGCGTCCCCTTTTCGTCTACTGAGTATGGCCAGCCAAATCTAAAAAGCACACTTTATGGGGTACATATCAGCCCAGCGCTCTTTAGTAACTAGCGGAAAGTTTTATTATTCTATGATTAGTTTCTTATCTGGTAACATTATTTTATTTTTAATACTTCCCAACAAGACTTTTCTTAAATACTGCACCTTTCTCTAATTATTATTTTCAGATTCAAAATCATCATAAGAATCAACTTTTGCGAAATCAATTTTATATTCTCCTTCACTTATTTTGTATATAACAACACTATCTAAACCTATATCTTCAAGCTTTTTATAAGTTAAAACTTCACCTTCATCAAGTCCGAGTACATCACGCAATATCCACTCACCAAGAGCTGTGTTTGGGTTAGACATTAATGCTTTCTTTCCTTGCTGACAAACTTTTGCACTCATGTTTTTTTTATTTGGTAATGACAGGTTAAAAGGAGTATCAACCTCCGGAAAGAAGTCTGGGTATTCCTTATGTACCCATGCTGGGATAGGAATATAGACTTCATCCATTTTTCGGTTCCTACCACCAGCATTCCATTGATTTAAACCACTACCAAGTGCAACTTCTTTATTCTCGCCAGAACGTGTTGAATAGAGAGGTAAATATACATGAGGATACTCAGGTTCTACTGGTGCAAATACGACGTCTTTTACAACCTCACTTTCTTTTGTTGTAAGTTTTTCAAGGAAGTCAAAAGGATCCTCTAAAATTAGGACATCGATTTCTGTTAGCGTATTTTGAATTAAAAATCTCTTGTACAGGGTACTCTTGGAAAAGTTAAATGAGTATTCTTCATGTTTGTCTTTAAAATAAATAGATGTATCATCTGCTGAAATTATTTTAATACTGTCTACATCAATTAGATGCATGGGTGTTTCTATTACATGCATCCTTCCTCTTGTTCTGGTAATGCAGTGATACATCATTTGCTCGAGGGCATAGATTTTCATTGTAGTTTCAATTCTTTCATTGCGTAGACGAGATATTTCTTTTACAAGATCTTCATTTGATTTAAAGTTCTTAAAAGAAGAGCTTTTTGCATTAAACTCGGCAACTTTTTCCATTGAGTTACCTCTTTTTTCACCGAAAGTTTTTATACCGAAACCTATACCTTTATACGAAGCATCTGCGGAAGTGTCTGACCTTGAAAGGTTGTCGGCGTTAAAACTTTTACAGAAAAGATTTTCTGCTACGCGATAATGAAGATAAGGTTCATTACTTTCAGAATAGAGTCTCGAAAGAGAGCCCATAACTTTGAGCATTTTTTCATAATAGTCTTTTTTTGAAGATTCCTGTTGGTTAATAAACATAGTACTTAGGATTGTAGCGCTTTCTTTATACCTTTTGCAACTTTCTAAACTTCCATAGCCTTCATCATTTGTTTTGCAATAGCCTCCAAAACTGGAACACTGACGGAATTTCCTGCTTGTTTATATAAAGCAGAATCAGAAATATTTGGTAACGCATAATTCTTAGGGAACCCTTGAATTCTAAAACACTCTAAAGGTGTTAATTTTCTAATACCTTTTTTATCTTTAATGATAGGAACATTATGCCCTCCCATACCCATATTCGCTGTAAGCGTAGGGCATACACTCTTTTTATTCTCCCTCACATACTGTCTTCGCCACTGATATACCTTATTTTCTTCTTTGACACGATCCTTTAATTTCTCATACAGAGGTTTATCATTATAATAATATTTTGCATGAACGTTCTTTTCTAAAATATCAGCGATACTTTTTGTAAGTTTTACTGGTGCTGGAAATTCAAATTTCTCATGATTTTTTTTATCCTTAAAACCAATAATATAAATACGCTCACGATTTTGTGGAATATTTCCATATTCCATACTATTAAGAACTTTTATTTTTAAATGATACCCAAGATCAATTAAAGTTTGTTCGATAATGCCGAAAGTCTTTCCTCCGTCATGACTTTTCAAATTTTTAACATTCTCAAGTAAAAATCCTTTTGGTTTTTTTACTTCAATAATTCTTGCAACGTCAAAGAATAAGTTACCTCGTTCTTTTGTATCATTGAAACCTTGTCTATAGCCAGCAATAGAAAATGATTGGCAAGGAAATCCTCCTAAGAGAAAATCAAACTTAGGCAAATCATCTAATCCAATCTTTCTTATATCTTCGACTATTAATTTTGAATCAATGAAATTAAGATCATATGTATCTTTACATTTTGGTTCAAAATCATTAGCGAACACAGTTTTAAAACCTGCATTTTCAAAACCAATTCTTATCCCTCCAACACCCGCAAATAAATCTATTGTTCTAAATGGATATTTTACTTTTCTTGGTTCTATTACATCTTTATTATTAATATTTCTTATCACTTGAACCACAACACCACGAACCTCTACCTCTGTTCTATAAAAAGGTAACATCGATTGATTTGCTGGCTGAAGTCTAAATCTATCTTTTTCTCTATAGAGTTTTTTAAGAGTAGCTTCGTTGTCATCAATAACAGCGACAACTGTCTGACCATTCTCTGCAACTGATTGCTTTTTTATTACCACAATATCACCATCAAAAATACCTTCTTCTGTCATACTGTCACCCACGACCTTAAGAGCGTAATATTCTTTAGGGTTTTTAATGTTTGCCTTATTTACAGAAATATATTCATCAGCATGTTCAACCACCTCTAAAGGTTGTCCTGCTGTAATTCTTCCTAGAATAGGAATTTCAACTAAAGCACTCATGTCACTCAAGATAGTGAGCCCTCTCGGCATATTATTTTCTTTATTTAAATACCCCTTCTCTCTTAAAGAAGAAATATGTTCGTGTATAGTTGAAACTGCCTTGAGTTTTAACTTTTTTCTTATTTCTTCAATTGTTGGAGCAATTCCAGAATCATCAACATAACTTCTTACAAAGTCGTAAACTTCCTTTTGTTTCTTGGTTAATGTTGATGTTGTGGTCATAATTTAAAAATAATTTTTCTTATATTTTTATTATAACCGAATGAAAACCGAAAAGTGGAGCGCTATCCACACCTCGCTCGGAGAGCGGCTAAATCATAATGTAAAAATAGTAAAAAAGACCTTACAGGTCTTGACCGTAGTTTTTCTGAGTACGCGCCTTGGAAGGCGCCCCTTTCTTCAGACACACAGCTCAACCCACAAGTTTTAGCAGGCATGAATGCTATAATCTTCTATATGCGTATCCACGAACTAGGTCATGTTGTATTCTATGTTTCCAGTCTTTCTACATCAGCGGATTTTTATAAAAATATTCTTGGTTTTAAAGAACTACACAGAGATTTGCACACCGCACTATTTTCTTCTGGAAGAACTCATCACGAACTTCTACTTATTGAAGTCGGTGGAACTCCACAAGAAAAGAAACACCCAAAACCCGGTCTGTACCATATCGGATTAAAAATAGGAAATACTGATGAAGAATTAAAAGACGCGATAAAAGACCTTACTTCATAAGGAGTAACTATCGGTGGATCAGCAGACCACCACATAACTCACAGTGTCTATATTTCTGATCCTGATAATAATGAAATTGAATGAAACTCCCCGCAGCAGAGCTGTACCCTCACTCATTTCATTCGTATCGGCGGGGTATCTAGGATTGCTCCGCAAGGACCACTTGAAAACCGAGGCTTTCAAACTTTCCTACA
>JAYVAE010000012.1:0-3767 GCA_043751115.1 bacterium
TGTAAGTGTTACAAATCAAGCATTTTTTTAGACATTTTATTTGACGTTTTAATTATTTCTGAAATATCCTTATACCATATCATAAAAGTGGGCACCAAATTTGTCTATTAACTCACAAATTCCTATAGACACGCAGAGAAAGAACAATTACACTACAACCATGAATACTCAAACAGTCGTCATCGAAAAATCAAAGACAGTAACGGTTGGAGATCTATCAATAACAAATATAGGAGGTGGCCATAAAATACTCATGTCTCAAGATGGTAAAGGAGGTGGAGACGCTTCATTTACTGACATCGCACTTGAAACACCAAAAAAAGCAAAAGAGAACACCAGGGTTTTAAATTTGGACAAAGAAGTTGAATCTCCCTTCGTGTTTGATACCTACTTAATCACACCAAAGGAAGTTGGATGGGATGGCGATTCTGTAACTCTGTCTATTGCTCAGCTTCCTGAGGGCACGAAGACTGAAATCACGCAAGATGAAACAAAGACTATTGAAGGTCTTACGATAAAAATTATTGGTGTCTATCAAAAAATAATACTAAGCAATGGTGTAGCTCAAAAAAGCTTTGAGTTTATACTCACAGATAGTGCAGGGAAGAGTTTACATGAATTGACCGAACCGAGACAAAACATCGTCTTCGGTGCCTATGTGATGAAAGTAGTTGACATTGTGGTTACGGATGACAAAAAAAGCGTAAAAGTTACCATAATGAAAATACCTACTATCTAAACTCAAATGAGAAAAAGCTATGTAACTCTCGCGCAACGAGGACTATCAAACAGCTACTCAATTTGGAAAAAATGACACATCCCATTGCATCATCTTTCACACAAAGAGGGTGTTGAGCCCAGAAAGCATTAATTTAATTTCAAATTTTACTGTATACTTTATTAATATGGACCAAACAAAACAAGAAATAAATGCGTTAGCAACAAGTGTTCCTGTTGCATTATTCTCAGGAATTTTCTCCTGGCTTGGCTCAATGAATTTTACAGTACTTTCCGTAGTGCTGGGAGCAATACTTGCAAACTTTCCTTGGATGTTTCTTTCAATATCACGTCGCCTTATCTCCGCTCTTTATTTTAAGATCACTACGCTATTTTACCCTCCCACTTCCGTTCCTTCTTTATCGCCATTTCCAGACGAACCACAATTTGAAACAGTGAGCACTATCCCTGTGTGGGTAGATAAACTGCACTATTTTTTTGTTAGTAATATTGCCATACATCTCACAATAAGTTTTTTCGTTATCACCCTTGGACTTTTCACTTTAAAGAAAGTTCTACCCTTTACTCATACAGAGATTACTCACAAATGGTATCTCGCATTTGTCATCAGTTTCATTCTCATCAACATCATTTCAACTGTTTGTTTTATTGTCTACAGGCTTGGGCAAATAAGGATGTGATACATCCTTAGCAGAGTAAGTCCATACAATAAAGCTTGCTGAGCGTGATACACTGTCAGCTATAAGTATCAATGAAAAAAATGCTACAAGCAATTATCCTATTGTCATTTGCGACCGCTCTTTTTCTTTTTTTTATAGGAAAGAAAATGTATGACTCTGATATTTTATACAGAAAATGGTCTACAACTTCCGGTATAGTAGAAAGTGCTGAAGTAAAGACTATTTTTAAGAATGCAGTGAGTAGTACTGCAAATGGCCAAAAGCATAAATATTGGTCATTTGTTGTCGCTTATACGTACACCATAAACGGCGTTTCCTATACTGGTTCACGTTTTACAAATAGTAGCACTAACAGTACTTTGCAGTCAGCTGAAACAAGTTTAACCACAAATAAAGAACTACTTGCAATGCCGAGTCTCTACCCTAAAGGTAAGCAAGTCGCTGTTCACTACGACACAGCAAATCCAAAAGAAAGTTTCCTTGTACTCGACACCAATAGTTCAAAACCATTCCTTATCATCGCTGGAATACTTTTTGCAATAGGTCTCATCACCACTGTACGCTGGTTTCAAATATAATTTATAGACGATAACAATAATACTCAACCATTTTTTAAGAGGATATAGAGCGAGAGACCTCCAAAGAGAGCAATGATAAAGTTTAGAAGACGCTCGAAAACATCTCAAAGAAAACTAAAACAATACAAAATATTTTCCTTACCAGAAAATACTTACACTTCACGCAACTAGTATATCACTACTGCAATTACACCTCCCAGACAGGACCACCACCTGGTACATTTGGACCGACCAAAGTACTGTTACCGGTTTTGATAACTATGGTCTTACTAGGAGAATCAGTAAAACCGTTTGGATTTTCTTTTCCTTTTTCATCTTTAACTTGTTGTAGTGTCACCTGATCTGCTTTGATAGAGAGAGCTTCGAATGAGCACCAAGCATAAGGGGGCTTGTGCTGATTATTTTTAAGAGTAACAAACTCTAGATCATTTAAAGGGAAAAATATGTTTGCCTCCCTGTTCTTATCCTCTGGATCACTTGTTCTCCATGTTAAAGCCTTCGGTGTTCTATTTTCTACAGGACTTATCATAAAAGTATAACTACCCCAACTACTGCTATGGTCCATGCTTATACCATCTCTAACTAACCTCTTTCCACTGCTCCTTAATACACTCATATCCTAAAAGTTTCTTCATTCCTTCTTTATCATCTGACAACTCGTTAACTTTCTGTGCAATAATAAACTCTTGTTCTTCTATTGTTTCAAATATCTGATTTGCGGTGCACTTCCTCACTTCACCGAAGAATCTCTCTGCAGGGTTAAGTTCTGGTGAATATGGTGGAAGAAATATGCAGTTAAGATTTTCTCCGTCATGAACAATTTTTGGAAGATGTGAGGGAGTATTATCAAACACAAAAACAATGTGTTTGTCGGGGTATGCTTTTTCTAATTCATCTAAAAAGATTGCAACTGAAGTACTAATATTTTCTTCAAACTCCATGAGATAAAAATTGTCTCCTGTGATTGGAGAAACTGCCGAGAATAGATATCTGTTAGAAAATCTCTGTTGGTTATCTACAATCGTTCTAACTCCAACAGGAGACCAACTTCTCCTGTAGTTTGATATGAGGTCATATCTCATTTCGTCGTAGACGAAAAGTAGATAATCTTTATCTTTCTTAAGTATTTGATCTATAATGCCCCTTTTTTGAACAACTCCTGTCGTTCCTTGTCTCCTTTGTATGGATGAGGTCGTGATGATTTATATGAAAATTCTAGGATGCAAAGATGATACCAGATTGTTTGTAAGGGGATTACTTTACTATATTTATTCTCTACCCATTCCTGCATCTTTGGTATTGACCAATAGCCACCTTTTTCTTTTACATGGTCAGTAAGTGTTGTGAATATCGTTGTATCCCATGTTGGATTTCCTTCTTTTCTCCCTCCTTTGTTTGTTAGTAAACCATTAACTCCTTTTTCGTTATATATTTTTTGCCAAGAACTTAGACTTTGTCTTGATACTAGTAATTCTTCTGATACTTGTTTTACAAATTTACCTTTCTTAAGATTAATAATTGCTCGTAGTTTAATTTTCTGACCTTCATCAGTACTTTTGTTTTTAATTTCTATGAGATCAGACACTGTGTGTATTTCTTTGAGTGTGTGTTTTTTCACTTCTTAAGTATATCAAATGATGGAGTAGGAGGAAGTGGGTAAGTTGGAGGTGTTATAAGAAGGTTAAGAAACTTGAAGACAGAGTGTTCATAGACAAAAGACCTAAGATTATCAACGAAAGGAAGCGCTTGGGGGACGCAGAAGCCGACTTCA
>JAYVAE010000013.1:0-3738 GCA_043751115.1 bacterium
TTTTTAAGCATAGATTACTACGTAACCTTGATAGTAAAGGGGCTACTGTGCTTTTAGTGTAGTACTGGGTGTGGAGAAAAGATAGTGGATGGGTTCTAACCTCTTCTTAAGTCTTACGTCTTATTTCTTTAGCCTTTTACCCCAAGTAATTCGGCCATCTTTTCTTCATTGAAACCAATCATAACTTCATCTCCGATTTTTATAACAGGGACGCCGAGCTGGCCAGTCATCTCCACCATTTCTTTTCTCTTCTCCTGATCAGCTCCTACATTGTAATCAGTAAAAGGAATATTCTTCTCAGTGAGCCAGTTCTTCGCCAAGTGGCAGAAGTGACATGATTCAGTACTATAAATCTCGACACTTTTTGCCTCATTTGTATTTGTTGTTTCAGTATTCATATGCAGAAAAGTATAGCATGGCGTATTTTTACCGTAAAGAAACGGAGGCTAAGCAATTTTCTCCAAAATTAAATCAGCAATCTCATTGGGACTAAATTTAGTAGTGTCAATTTCAGTAAATTCAGAGAAATCTTTATCTTGTTGCATGCTATATGTATAATCAAATCTTTCTCTGTCCGGTATTTTGTTTCTTTCTTCGTCTCTTTTCTGCACTCTTTCCCACAAAACTTCCTTAGGGGTAGACAAATAAAACATGTGGATGTCCGCACTATTTTTGATAGCGATTTCTTTTAATTTTTTATCACGCTCTTTTGTAATTCCGCTGTCAATAACAACATTTACATTATTTGAAAGGAAAGAATCGGTTAATGAAAATATTGTATCGAAAGCTATGGCATTAAAATCATCCGTAGCTTTTGATTTAGTGATTAAATTTCTCATCATATCAAGACCTATAAAAACTGTATTCTCCATTTTTTCTTTTAAAAGAGCGCTGATTGTTGATTTTCCAGCACCTTTTGCTCCGTCCAGAAGTATAAGTTTTGCTTTCATATTTTTATATTTAATTTTAGTAATTCGTCCTTAAGCCCTACCGCTGATTTAAATACAATACCGTATAGTCCATATTCTCCAGCTTTAAGAATATTTTTCTCACTATCGTCTATAAATATAGCTTCCTCTGGTGAGGCACCGAGTCTTTGTAATGTAATATCAAATATTTCTTTACTCGGTTTCTTTATTCCAAGTTCGAAGGAGAATGATGTTACGTCAAAGATATCTCTTACTGCCCACTTATCTAATACTTTTGCTTCAAACACTGTGGTATTAGAGATAAATCCAATTTTATAATTTTCTTTAAGCGTTAGTAGTAACTCTTTCATTCCACTAAACATCGTGGCTTTTTCAATTCCTTCTCTAAAGAGATTTATTATAAATTCTTCATTTTCATTATTACTCTCAAGATTAAATTCCTTAAGAAAATTTACTGCCATTTCTTTTTCTGAACTCCAATTATTTAATTGAACAGAGGTTTCGTAGAGATGCATAAACTCGGGTGATTTTTCAATCCCAAATTTATCTTGTAATGATTTTGAGATGCCGACATTCTTGGTTCCAAGGGTTTCCCATAAATCGAAAATAATAGCCTTTATCATTGTCTCATGATATCAGATACGTCTAAAAAACTATAAGCCTTCAAACGGGCAGAGGAAGGGTTGCTCCGGCAAGGAAGTGCCTCAGTTTTGAGAACTCTACGGAGCCCCACCAAAAAGGTCTCGCAAGAAATGTTTGAACTTCTCCATCGTCGTTCTCTCTTTTTTGACGGGAGAAACTCCATTTTTGTTATCGTCGTAAACTATTATGACTTTCTCCCCTTCCTTTGCCACAGGGAAAGTTGTCCTAACATACTCTTCTTTTCCCCTTTCTGTTTCAAGAAAGTCTTTCTTTTCCTTTGCTCTTCTTAACTTTTCATTTTCTATGCGTAGTTCTTCTTCTTTTATATTCCTTTCAGTAACTACTTCATTTCTCTTTTCGTAAAGAGATACCGTAGCCCGAAGAAGTATTAGAATAAGCATAGAGAGAATAACAATAGAGACCGTTGAATACAACATTTTCTTTACAGATTGTTCTTGTTGAATTTCTCTCATAAGTACGGTATAGTATATCTTACTATGTCATTTACACGTCATCGAAAAAAAATAAATGCTATCTGGGCAGTTATCTCCATCTTCGTCATTCTTGGCATGATTGCGTTCTCATTTGTGGGACTTTTCTAAGAATCTTTCAAGATTTCCTCACTTTATTTCTCCTGCATCCTTACGCTCTTCCTCATGGAAAGCGTACGAGAAATTATTATAGCTTTTCGTATCAAAGAGTTTGACTCCGTCTTTGGTATAAAGAAAGATATCCCCGTATCTAGCGCAAGCCAGCTACACACAGTACAGTACGGAACTCCATTTGATACTTTTAACTTTCCTTCACTATCAACACTCACAAAATAGATGGTATAGCCCTTTACCTTCCCATTTACTACTGCACAAAGTATTGCCCACACTCTGCGTGCATACAGCATGTTCTATCTGATTTTGGTTTATCGGAATGTATGAGCTCAAGGTGATACCTCTTCTCTAACACATCATCCCCTGGTGGCGCATTATGGCCACGTCCTACAATCTCACCTTCAGAGTCTACAATCACAGCGCCACATTTATTACGAAGACAAAGCGATTTTTCAGCCATCATCCTCGCCCTCCCATAAAATATTCTTTCTCGGTTTTCATATCTTTTCATCAAGATACTTTTTAAAAGCTAGATAATGCGTCCGTGTATTAAACTGCGACGTATAGTCATACTTTGGTATACGTTCCCACTGATTCTCTAAAATATTTTTTGTTTCTTCTTCAGAAGACCATGATAAAATACTGGCGAGTTCACTAGCTTCTAAGGTTGTCGGGACACCCTTCTTTCCAACAACATTGGCAACATAAAAATAAATCTCATACTTTTTCGCATCTTCTGCTCTGTATTGAATGGCGGTGCCAACAGATCCAAAAATCTTTACTTGACAGCCAATTTCCTCAACACATTCACGTACAAATGCTTCTTCCCTAGTCTCACTTTCTTCGATGCCTCCGCCAGGGAAAAGAAAATGACCTCTTGCTTCAAGGAGTGCGATGTTACCCTCACTGTCTCTTACAACACCTTTCGCGGTAGGACGAGTTTTATATTGCTCTGGCTCAATAACAGGTATCTCAAAAATATCTGCATCACGAATGGTTGAAAAGTGTTCCATGCCAGAAAGTATACCATTTGTTGATTTATCAAATAGACAAAAAGAACAGAACACCATCCGTAGATGGCGCCCTCGATAAAAAAAAGCGTCTTATTCAGAATCTGGCGCAACAAAGTAGATGAATACATTTTTGAGACTAGGGGAGCCTTAGTTTAGAAATTGAATGAGATGCGAGGAAGAGGTATTTTTTCTGAGAGAGATGTAAGCGAACTACATTGGCCGAAGAAAAAGCGAATCGATAATTTGTCTCTGCCTGCCTAAAGAAAAATGTGTTCAGGTGCGAGGCGCGCAAGATTTTTATCAATATGACTTATCATTTCTTTTATGCCAATTGATACTGTGTTATAACTTTCTACGCAAATCTGACGGGAGATTTCTTTATGTTTTCTGTCGATGTTGCAGGGGAAAAGAGCATAGGATCCAATTAGTTAGATCCTCCAATACTGTTCCATCCGAAAGGGATATTTCCCACATACCCTCCAGCTCTGCTGGAGGTCCTTGTAGGAAAGTTTGAAAACCTCGGTTTTCAAGGTACCCTTGTATACATGA
>JAYVAE010000014.1:0-16481 GCA_043751115.1 bacterium
TACACACTTTTTACTATTCATACGTTTGAACACCGTTTTAACTATGTGGTGTATGGGTAGTTTAACAAAGTAGCTGATATTGGGAGCTATATAGCGAAACTCCTTGTATGTCGAAAGTCGAATTCATTTGTACGCACTCAAGTGGCAAGCCTAAATACGCCACCAGTTCTCCCAGAACCTCTGGAGTTTCTTTTTCTCCGTCGGAAATTGTCTGAGGTAGTGAGATGAACCCATGCTGCGATAGCATGTAAAACTCTTCGCCTTGCGAAGTGTCTCGGACAATAAGGACAACAGCAAGGAGTTTAAAAGAGCTTTCAGTCATTTCTATTTCTCCAAAAAAGTGCTCTTTTTGAGCGAAGTGGTTTTAGGAACAATCAAATATAACACTACTACATCTTTGTAATAAGTCAAATTGTAATTTCATTTCAACTGGTTTTTCTTCTCAAAAAATGCTATACTTGTCCCATCACTTTACACAAATTATGGCAGAAAAAGAACCAAAAAAAGCAAATTACGGAGCAGATTCTATACAAGTTCTAGAAGGTCTCGAGCCAGTAAGGAAACGCCCCGGAATGTACATTGGTTCTACTGGTCCAGCTGGACTTCATCACCTAGTGTGGGAAATATTCGACAACTCTCGTGACGAAGCGATGAATGGTCATGCAAATAGAGTAGAAGTTGCGCTTCTTCCTGATGGACTCGTGCGCGTCGTGGACAATGGTCGTGGTATACCAACTGATATACATTCAAAGACCAAAGTCTCTGCTCTTGAAACTATCATGACAACGCTTCATGCTGGCGGAAAATTTGGTGGGGACGGCTATAATGTATCCGGCGGTCTTCACGGTGTGGGAGCGTCTGTCGTGAACGCACTTTCTATTATGTGTCTCGTTGAAGTTCATCGCGAAGGTAAGCTTTTCATGCAAGAATATAGCCAGGGAAAACGTAAAGCAGTGGTCAAAGAGCTTGGAAAAAGTAAGTTCAACGGCACTGTGGTTACTTTCAAGCCAGACGCTGAAATTTTTAAAGAGGGAACCGAGTTTACTTGGGAGACTATCGTAACGCACCTTCGTCAGCAAGCATATCTAGTGAAAGGACTAACGATACATATTATTGATGCAAGGGAGCAGACAGTAAAGATGTCTCTTGACGGTACGTCTTATCTTTTTGATTTAGGTTTTGAAAATAAAAGCGAATCCTTTTACTTTGAAGGAGGTCTCAAGTCTCTCGTCAAGCATTACAATGAATTTGTAAAGCCAATACATAAAAATATTTTTTATGTTGAAAAGATGCAGGAAAATGTTGGTGTCGAAATCGCTCTTCAGTACATTGATGATCTCTCAACCAAAATCGCAGCTTTCGCGAATAATATCCCTACCGCAGAAGGTGGTACGCATGTAACTGGTTTCAAAACATCTCTCACGAGACTTATCAATGTCTACGCTAGAAAAAGCGGTATCTTAAAAGAAAAAGATGAAAATTTAACCGGGGACGATGTGCTCGAAGGTCTCACTTGTGTTGTCTCAGTCAAGCTTCGTGAAATACAATTCGAAGGACAAACCAAAGCCAAGCTTGGCTCTATGGAAGCGCAGGGAGCTGTCGCGACAGTTTTTTCAGATGCCTTCACGCTTTTCCTTGAAGAAAATCCTGATGACGCAAAGGAAATAGTCAATAAAGGACTACTTGCGCTCCGCGCTCGTAAGGCAGCAAAAGCTGCGAAAGATAGCGTGCTTCGAAAAGGTGCGCTCGAAGGATTTTCACTTCCAGGAAAACTTGCTGATTGCCAAAGTAATGATCCATCAGAGTCTGAACTTTTTATTGTAGAGGGAGATTCAGCGGGAGGTTCCGCTAAAATGGGGCGAGACCGAAGAACCCAGGCCATACTTCCGCTTAGAGGTAAGATACTGAACGTCGAGCGCGCGAGACTCGATAAGATGCTCGGTAGCGAGCAGATCAAGAACCTTGTTCTTGCCATGGGCGCTGCTATTGGAGACACCTTCGATATTGGAAAGGTACGTTATCACAAGCTTATCATTGCAACGGACGCGGACGTGGACGGTGCGCACATACGTACACTACTTCTTACTTTTTTCTTCCGTTATTATAGACCGATTATCGAAGCTGGTTATGTATACATTGCGCAGCCACCGCTTTATAAAATTACTCATGGTAAGCAGGCCCATTACGCTTACTCAGACGAAGAGCGTGATGCGACTTACAAAAAGCTTGGCTTTACGGATCTCGATGGTGCTGATGAAGTCATAATTGACACGAATGAATCTGAAGAAGAAGAGGGGGAAGACAAGCTAGTTAAGAAGTCAAAACTTCCATCAACACAGCGTTACAAAGGTCTTGGAGAAATGAATCCTGATGAACTCAAGGAAACAACGATGGATCCAAAGAATAGAACACTGAAGCTTGTCACCATTGACGAAGCGGAAGAAGCAGGAAGAGTCTTTGAGATGCTCATGGGTCAAGAGGTGGGGCCGAGAAAGAGCTTTATTCAGACGTATGCTAAGGAAGCGAACCTCGACATCTAAAAGCTAAGTCAGATACTATTTCATCTGCTTTGTTGCACGCTATTTTTCTTTCGTCACTGTACTAGTAAGTACACCTCCTCATAAAAATAGCGTGCGCCTCGCATCTAAAACAGTATCTGACTTAGCTGGACTTACGTAGCTTCATCAGTGCCCCTAGCGTGATTAAATAACTTTAAAGTGTATGAATTTTTCTAAAAAAGAGATTGAAAAATATTATGAAGAAAGTGCTCCATAGTATCGCATCTTTTGGTTTGATTCAGAAAGTAGTGGAATGCATTATGGTTATCAAAGAGACTCCACAAAGATCTCCTTCAGAGAAAGTCTCTTAACTGGTTATAAAGATTTTATTAAATGGACAAACCCAAAAGAAGGTGAGCGTATTTTAGATGCTGGTTGTGGTGTGGGGGGGCGGCATTTTATTTTTCTAAACACACAAAAGCAGAGGTTGTTGGTATTAGTCTCACTAAGAAGCAGATAGAGTTAGCAAATAATTTTAAAAAAATAGGAGAATCCGAGAATATTACTTTTGCACAAGCTGATTTTACTGATACCAAGTTTCCTAATAATTATTTTGACTATGTGTATGCACAAGAAGCCTTTTGTCATAGTTATCCAGAACTTGAAAGTTTTTTTGATGAAATAAAGAGAATAATGAAACCATGCGGAAAGTTATTCATTATTGATGGCGTTCTTCTTCGCAAACCCAATAATAAGGAGGAGTATAAATTACTCAATGATTTTTACTATGGATGGAAATTAAATGGAGGAATGCTTCCAGACGAGGTCTTACAGTCTACTAATTCTTCAGGATTTTCCGAATCTTCATTTGAGAATTTGACTGAGAATATTTTTCAATCAACTAAAAGAATGTATCTACTGGGCATTATGTCACTCGCGCCGATATATATATTAAGATTGTTTGGAATTATCTCAGATGAAGTGTATGATAATGTTCGAACCATGATTAATCAAAAGAAATTGCAAGAAATTGGTATCATGGGGTATGGAATTTTTAGGATAGTAAAGTAAAAAGTCAGCTACGGTTGCCATCTCGGAAGTGGCTTGAGTATGTATCCCAGATGTCATCCCGGAATTTTTGTACCCAAAAATATCTGGGATCCAGTATTGTTTCTCTCGATTATTAAGTATAGAATTGAGGCATGACCACAAAAGAAAAACCTGACGGATTTGAGCAAAGTATTCCTGTTTCTGGTGTTATCATCCGTGTCGGAGATGAAATACTTCTCCTTAAACGTGCTCCATATAAAAAGTATGGAGCAAATCAGTGGGCACTTGTTGCTGGCAAATCAGATGTTGGGGAGAGTTTGGTAGAAACAGCTCAAAGGGAATTATTTGAAGAGCTCGGAATAGAAGTGGAAGCGGGTGATTTGAAAATGGTCCAAACTTACTATCATTCGCCGAACAGTGATCCTCAGTATAAAATTATTTGGAATGTCTTTTCGTTATCTTTCGAAGAAAAACCAGATATTATTTTGAATAAAGAACATACAGAATATGCATGGGCACACAAAAACAAGGTGATGTCTTACGACTTGATTGATGGCGAATCATATTGTCTCAATGACTATTTTTTGGATCACTAACTTTAAGAAACGTGTAAAAAGTATTTACTGTAATCATGAACATTATTGCAAAATATTTTCCACATTTATTACTCGTGGCGTAAGTAATGAAGTGTGTTGTCTCGGCTGTCACTCCCCTTGCGAGAGTAAAAATATAACAAGCATTGACAAAAATAGGGTAAAGCAGTAGTGTAAAAGTATCCCAACCTGAGGAGTTTTCATGATAACCTTAAAAGTCTGTGAGCAAAAAGGCGGATGTTCTACTTTTTTAGGGAGGGCAAGATACTACTCTGTTCGCGGTGAAGTGGTAGCCGTCCCTTTGTGCAACGATTGTCCGAAAAGGGAAGGGAATGGTGGTCCAGACCTCATGATGCAGGACGGTGTGGTAGCTCCCCCTCAAACCCTTAACTGGACAGATCCAGAAGATGAGCCCTTGAAGGCTTCGACGCGCGTAGGCGTCGGACCGACATTGGATGCATGAGTTTTAGGGTCCAAGGAACAAGTATTTTTACGATGGCGCGGTCTACTGACCGCGCTTTTTTTGTGCATAAGTTTTATGAACACAAAATAAATAAAGTAAACTAATGTAGTGTTTGTATAACAAAGGGCTACACATGTGTCATTGTAGTGAAGGGTGTGACCACACAGGAAGTGTAGGATGTAAGAGCGAATCTGACCAAAAGTATTGTCAGACGCATTTGCACCTCGACCAAGCACCGCGGACAATCCATTTAAAGGAGCGAAAGCAAAAACAAGCAGAGAGGTCCCCCGTAGGTGATGAGTTAGACGGAGAGAATGATGACCCGTTCAATGGACAGTGAGTCACATACAAACATTGGCCAGCAACAAAGCGTTGCTGGTTCTTTCATTATTTCTTCGCGTTTGATTCTTCCGAAAGTTTTGAAAGTAGCTCTTCACTTGTTACTTGTCCAATTTGACCAAAGTCACGAGATTCTAGGGTGACTTTACCTGCCTCAATATCTTTATCACCGATGACAAGCCAGTACGGAGTCTTCATTTCTTTTACTTTACGAACTCTTTTCCCAAGCCCGTCTTTATCAGCAAGTAACTCTGTGCGAAGGCCAGCTTTTTTAAGAAGCGCTTCAACAATTTTTGCATATTCTATGTGTGCTTCAGCGATAGGAATGATAGACACTTGCACAGGGGAGAGCCAAAGAGGGAAGTTACCCGCAGTATGTTCGATATAAACAGAGAGGAATCTTTCGAGTGATCCTGCGATGGCGCAATGTATCATTACGGGCATATCGCGCCTTCCTTCTTCATTCACATACTCTAGTCCAAAGTTTGTCGGTTGTACATAGTCAAGCTGTATGGTGCCCACCTGAAGATTTCTTCCTAAACTATCCTGCGCGATGAAATCTATTTTTGGTCCGTAAAAAGCAGCCTCACCTTCACCAGGTATCCATGCACCACTTGCTCTTTTTTCGAGGAGTCCATGAATAATGTTTTCGGCTTTTTCCCAAAGCTCGATATTTCCCTTAAATTTAGGATCGTCATCTCTTTTTGAAAAACGAGGTGTTATTTTTCCAAAATTAAAAGCACTATAAAAGGTTTCTATGAGATTCCAAATATTGTTAATTTCTTCTTCAAGTTGTGATTCGCGACAGAATACGTGAGCATCATCTTGGGTGATAGAAAGCACTCGAGAGAGTCCGTTTAACTCCCCAGACTGTTCGTCACGGTATACCATCGTTGTTTCGCTGTAGCGAATAGGGAGTTCACGATATGAACGAAGCTCACTTGCATAGATTTGCGTGTGGTGAGGACAATTCATCGGCTTCATACAAAGAATGTGCCCATCACGTGTTTCTATTTTGAAAAGGTCAGCAGCATATTTTTCCCAGTGCCCACTTTTTTTATAGAGGTCACTCTTAGTAATATGAGGAACAGCGACGGGCTGATAATTATACTCAGATCGCAGTTCTTGTACGTATTCGTCAATCTTCTTCCTAAGTATCGTTCCTCGTGGCGTCCAAAGGGGAAGCCCAGGACCCACAAGATCTGAAAAAGTAAAGAGCTTGAGTTCGCGACCTAGTATTCTGTGGTCTCTCTTCTTTGCTTCTGCAAGTTGCGTCTCATAGGCATCGAGACCTTCTTTACTTCCAAAAGCAAGGCCATAAATACGAGTGAGCATTTCTCTTTTCTCGTCTCCACGCCAGTAGGCACCTGCGAGCTTATCTAATTTGAAGCCGTCTATCGGAATGATAGCTGTATTATCAACATGCGGTCCTTCACACAGGTCAAAGAAATCTTCCCCCGTACGATAAATGGTGATAGGGGTGTCACTATTTGCGATGCCAGTAATGATCTCTTTCTTGAAAGGGTTCTCACTGAAAAGGGAAAGCGCTTCGCTAGCACTTACTTCTTCTTTCACAAAATCAAAATTCTTTGCAATGATTTCTCTCATTGTCTTTTTTATTTTCGCGAAGTCTTCTTCTTTTACTTTAGGTCCACCAGTGAAGTCAAAGTCATAATAAAAGCCATTATCTATAACCGGGCCGAGAGTCGGCTTAGCATAAGGGAAGTGGTGCTTGACCGCCATGAGGAGTATGTGCGAGAGAGAATGCCTTACTTTAAAGAGAGTGTTATTGTCCATAATTTTTATTCTAACAAAAGAAGTTAAAATAGTGAAATAAAACAGGGTAATGAGTTGTACTACTATAGTCAGTAAGTCTCATTTTCAAACGACTGTCACTTGACAATAAACACATATTTTGTACTATTAAGCCATTATGAACACAACAACAATAATTATTTTAATCGTTTTAGCCGCAGTCGTTCTCATTGGTGTCTTTCTTTACAACTCGCTCGTTACAAAGAGAAACAGAGTAACAGAAGCTTGGTCAGACATAGATACACAGCTCAAAAAGCGTTATGAATTAATTCCTAACCTTGTTTCCACCGTTAAAGGATCCGCCAATTTCGAAACGTCAACTCTAGAAAAAATTGTCGAAGCAAGAGGAAGAGCGATGGGCGCTGGTACAACTGTAGAACATGCAGAAGCAGAAAACATGATAACAGGAGCTCTAAAAAGCATCTTTGCTCTTTCTGAGAATTATCCTGATCTTAAGTCAAGTCAAAACTTTCTTTCACTACAGGCGGATCTTTCAGATATTGAAAACAAGATACAGTCAGCAAGAAGATTCTATAACGGTGCTGTCATGGAATACAACACAGCTATTCAGACAGTGCCGACTAATATCGTCGCGAACGCATTTGCATTTAAAGAATCAGTATTCTTTGAGCTCGATGATGAAGCTGCAAGAAAGCCGGTTGAAGTTAAGTTCTAGTTGGCTAAGACATTCACCTCTCACCTAGAACTCAGTTTCTTTAATATACATTACTTTGCCTATGGCAAAAACTCTCTACACTCAAGAATCAAATAATGTAAGAAAAACATGGTTGCTCATGTCAACATTTCTTGTGCTCATCATCGGAGTTGGTTTTGGTCTTTCCTACGTTTATGGAAATTCAAATATACTTTACATTGCTATCGTTATTAGTCTCCTCTTTAATGTCGGCTCTTACTGGTTTTCGGATAAGCTCGTGTTATCCATGGCTCATGCAAAACCAATTGAAAGTAAGAACGACTATCCAGAACTTTGGAATAGTGTAGAGAATCTTTGTATCACAGCCGGACTTCCTATGCCGAAGCTCTACGTTATTAACGATCCAGCGCCGAATGCATTCGCAACGGGAAGAAATAAGGACAATGCTGTTATTGCCGTGACCACCGGACTTCTTCCGCTCCTTAATAAGTCCGAACTTGAAGGTGTACTCGCTCATGAGCTTGCACACATTGGCAACAGGGACATGCTCGTTCAAACTGTCGTCGTTGTCTTTGCGGGAATTGTTTCCTTTGTAGCAGACTTTGCACTAAGAGCTGCATTTTCTTCTGGTGACAAGAAAAGTCCAATTATCTTGGCAGCAATTATTGTTGGTGTTATTTTAGCGCCACTGGCAGCGACGGTGATACGACTTGCTATCTCTCGAAAGCGTGAATTCTTAGCAGACGCGAGCGGGGCACTTCTTACAAGATATCCAGAAGGGCTCGCTTCTGCGCTTCAAAAAATTAGTGGCTTTCATCAACCGATGAAGGTACAGAATACTGCGATTGCCCACCTTTTTATTTCTGACCCAAGCGGAGTGAATGATAAAAGTGAACTCAGAGACGAAGAAAAAATTTCCTGGTACAAAAAAATGTTTATGACGCATCCTCCAGTACAAGAAAGAGTTGATGCTCTCCTTAGCTTAAAGTAAAATTATAGCAAGAGAGGTACAAAATTATTCGCGAAAAGCATCTTTCTTTCAGGAAGATGTTTTTCATTGTATAATCGCTAAGTGTAAGAACGTGAGTCAAATATGGAGGGTTCGCATAGTGGTCTAGCAAGAGCGAAGCGAATAGAAATGGTTACCTTGGAAACTTTCCAAGGCTTAATCTAGAAGTGGAGTGTTATCAGTAAATTAAATATGGAGGGTTCGCATAGTGGTCTAGTGCACTACCTTGTTCCCGATTTTTTTAGCTTGTAATCAAGCTGTTAAAATCAGAGTCCAAGACAAAGTGAAAAAAGAAATAGTTTTCACTCAGCAGAATTTGTTTCCATGGCGGAGGCGTCGGATAGTGGTTTATTCCACCACCTTGGAAAGGTGGCAACGGGGCAACTCGTTCGAGAGTTCGAATCTCTCCGCCTCCGCCATGGAAACAATTGTATACTAAGAATATACTTTCACTTTGTGTCGGAGAAAGGCAGCAAGGTGAAAGCCTTCACGGGTTCGAATCCCGTACCCTCTGCCATTTTTTGAAAAGTGTTTCGGAACCAAAAATGTGGTCGGCGCGAAGCGCCGTCTGTTCCGCATTCCCCCATGTGAGTTGGAAAATGTGTATCGCTTGTATTTTTTTCAAGGGGGGTATAATCAAGAACAAGTAAAAAATATATGAACAAAAAAATTAAAAAACATTATCTCAGTTTTGTCTCTGTCATGGGCAACAAAACTCATCTCCAGCTCTGCAGTGTTTTCTCAACGGTACGATGCGTCCGGCAATTGCTATCCAGCGCTTGATTTGATGCGCATCTTCAGCGGGAATTCTGCGATCCATGTAGAGCGACAATGCCACTGAAACCAGCCACGTGGGTCGTCGGGATGAATCCATCCTTTTGCGCGCCACACAGAGAGCGGCTGTGACGCATTTACCTTAAAATAATTGGGCTCCTTGTCCTTCCTGCCTGTCACCAAACAGACCATCTTGTATTTGTGTGTAGGAATAATTAATCTTCTTTTGCGTCCGATAGAATGCTTGTTGGTTTGGTGAATGCATCTTTGAGCGACTGGTACTCCGGCTTATGTGCGTAACTGTAATCAAGTACACCGTAGTTTTCTCCAATTACTGCTAAGTCTCGAAGGGTGAACCAAAAAAAACCATCTACGCTATTACTGTTAGTGAACGCCGAGGGGATTACCGATTGGCGCAGCGTATCGTTAGATTCACCATACTCGTTAAACCAGATCGGTCTTTTTTTTATTCCGTGTTCCAACATGATGACTTTAAGGCGGGTGGCTATACTTAAAAAATTTCCAGGATCTCCGTAGGGGTGAAAAGCCAAGATATCGAAACAATTTGGTGCAAGGGAAAGGACACGCGAGAAAAACGCCTCCGGAGGCATGCCGTCAGGGCTGAGGCCTCCCATGATCACAAATGCGCTTGGGTCAGCTCTTCTCACTCCCCGATTCGCAGACATAAGGAGAAGTGCGTACGCATCGACGAAATCTCTTGGATCGATTTTCGATGGAACAAACCCTAATCCGGGAAGATTGGGTTCGTTGATGATCTCCCAATAACTGATTCCAGGAAATCCAGGCATGATGCGTGCGAATTCACCTCCCGGCTCATATCTTTCCACGATTTTTTGCATGAATGTTTCCATTTGGCTTGCAGCATCATTCCAATCTCGCAGATATTCAGGTGGATACGTCACCAACGCATCGCTTATAGTTATTCCACGAAGAGTGATCTCACGAACAAGCGCATCATAATGAGTCCAATCATAGGCACCTTCTGTGTGGGCGATATATTTCCATCCAAAATCGATGCGAACATGTCTCACTCCCAAATCTTTTAATGCATCATATTCTTCCGGTTGGTACCTGCTGGGATCGGTGTGATAACTCATTCCGATGATATTTTTTTCAGGGGTTGAGGTGGAGAGTGCACATACTGCTGACAACCTTGCCATTACGGATGGATCGATCTGTGCCGGTTGCTGAAAGAGCGCGGGGGGATGATATTTGATTTTTTTCTCCCAAACTGTAAAAAGTAAAATAAAGACAGCAACACCGATAAAGATAGGTCGTATATTCATAAGCTAGTAATGAGGTTTTTCTTCGGTGACGCCGGCGCGATGATTGGTGAGATGGGCAAGGGCGTAGAGCAAGCTGGAGAGGCGATTCATATACTGAAATAATGGTGGCTTATTTGTGGGGTCAACGATTTCGAGTGTGCCCACAACGCGACGCTCTGCGCGACGTGCGCCTGTCCGCGCAAAATCACACATCGCCCCAAGCTTTGTTCCTCCCGACACAAAAAATGAAGTGATGGGTGGAAGCTCTTCCTCAATAGTGGCTATCCATGCTTCGATTTTTTTCACCCGCGCGACGTCCATTTTTTTGTCTGCACCTGCGAGCTCCGCTTGCACCACAAAGAGGTCTTGCTGGACATCTGAAAGCAAATCGTGATACGACAATCCTAAAACTGAATTTGTAGTAACGTCTTCCATTTTTACTAAGCCAAGCAATGAATTGATTTCGTCGACCGTGCCCAGTGCCTCGGAAATTGCTGAGCTTTTAGTGATACGCTCCTCATCTCCAAAAAGCTCCGTTATTTCATTATCTCCTTTTCCCGTATATAACATGAGATAATTATACGACGTAGCTCCTGTTTGACGAAATCCCCACAAAAGCTTAGCGTTGTAAGAGGAAGAATATTTAAGCTATTGTAAAAATACTCCTAGATGGTTCTGATTGAGAATTGCTAACCCCACCCGAATTTTGCCAAAAGAAAACAGCGGAGCAAATGGAAAATTCCTCCCCAAACCCCTCCTTTTCCATTTGCAACTTCCGAATTCAAAAACAAATGAGCCGAAGTTTTGGCAAATCCTCTTCTTACAGAAGCTGTACACTTTTCTCATTTTGAATACAAAATGCTCAAAGTCTTGCGAAAGTGTCCCACACTTTCTCACCCCAAAAAATAGTTTTGCCAAAACTTCGTCCACATTGTTCCGCCACCTGCCCGAATACTTGGAGGGCAGAACACCAAAGAAAAATGTCCTTTCCACTTTCAAAAGAAATTTCACCCTCGCCAAATCAAGAAAGCAAGGAACATTTTTCTTTGGTCTTGCCGATAGAAGCGAGGCAGTGGCGGAACGATACGAGCGTACGAGGCAGTTTCAAGCCCCCACACGCTCCGCGCGTGCGATTAGTCGGAGTCAGGATTATCAGCAAAATACATTCGAACTTCGTTCAATACACACTGCAAAATACAATCTCCCGAGGATTTGCTCCACCCTCATATATATAGTCAAGTCTCCTGTATAGCAGAAAACTATAAACATTTCTTTACTATACTCTCGAAGTGAACTGAAGGCTGTAATAAAATTAGAGAATAAAAAATGATATAATATGGAGAACGTTCACTATAGTTGTAATAAAGTAAATGTATATGAAAAAACTACTCATCATTTTAGGAATGGTTGTCATAATGGGGGGGGGCTTATTATTGCTTGGCTTAGGCTATTGGGTGAGAAGCAGTCTCGGAGGTGGGGGAAGTCATCATTACGCACCAGAGACAGTTCTAGCTGGCGAGTCTGCCGACGTTACGCTTATTGTTACAGCTACGGGGGGAGGTGGTAAAATACAAGGCCGATTCACAAATATTTCACTTCACTTTAGATTAGCTGGTGAAAATGCGTATAGACCACTCAGACCCCAGCCTGTCATCTTACCTGATAACTTTAAAACAGTTCAGTCAAAAACTTTTCAGTCAGAAGCGTATACATTTACCATCCCTCCTTATCCTAAAGGCACAACAGGAGAGATAGAATACTACACCGAAATGATCTTTGATGGTCATCTAAGTCGTAAGGATGGGCTAATAAAAATAAAGATAATTGATCAAAGTGAGCAATCAGTGAACGTATCAGAAGTCTCGCTTTCTATGGATAAGAAAAGCATAAGTATAAACAGTAAAGTTGTTCTATCTATTGACGATGATACAATTCTCACCTTTTTCATAACTAAAAGTGAGTTGTGTGATACGTCGAATATAAGTGGACAAGCAGGGAGAAAAATGTTTTGCGAAGATAAAATGGCATTTAAAGAGAAGACAAGTTTTAAATCTATCGTCGTTTCGCAAGATGGTAAAAAAATAGGTTTTACCATTGAAAGTGATGCTTTATCTCCTGATACCGTCGTTGGAATTTTTTACCCACAGAGGACGATTAGTAAAATTAGTTTTCTCAGTAACTACTATTTGGGGAATGAATTTCTAAGTTTTTCTCCCAGTGGTAGTAATTTTGTCTATAGGAGTGGTTGCTTCGAAGCAAAATGCGCATTTTATATAAAAGACTCAGAAACGTTAAAAGATAAAATAAATTTTATTCCTCTTGAGGCGGACGCCAGAGGGAACTATGAATTTGTAAAATGGATATCCGATGATGAAATAGAATACAAACTTGATAAGGGTATAAAAAGATTAGACATCTTTCAAAAGTAACTAAGTTCATAGTTATACAACCCAGCCATCAGGTTAAATCTGCAGAAAACTTATACTTACTTGTTAATAACAATGTTACTTTAGTGAGGCATTCCTTTAAGAAGTAAGAAGGTAAAGTCCTAGACTATAAATGACAAAGACTATCCCGGATATGACAGCTGTTGTCAGATAAACTTTTCTACTTCGTGTGAGGATGGCAATGGGAGGTAAAATAAATAAGAGAATAGGAAGAAGTATAAAAAACGCCCACACCGAGTATGAGTGCGTCAAATAATACCAGAACTTTCTTAAAAACTCAAATCCATTGAAAGTGAAAAAATATATTGAAAAAACTATCTCTACCACTGAAAGCAACAGTACGAGTTTCGACTTCCCGACAATCCTCTCTTGTATTTGTATGTTAATCATGAAAAAAGTATAGTATGCAAATCTTATTATAGTGGAGGGCGTCACAAATTTAAGACCACTTTTCTGTGCTTTGTGGTATGGCAAGTGAGTTACGATTTGCAAACTGTAGAGGTGAAGAGATGACATTTTAAGAGCGACATTAGTATCTTTCGGAAATTGAGCCGTACCACCTAGAATGACTAGTGATTACAGGAGATAGCAAGCCTCAAATAATCAGCTCCTAGCTAAGACTCTGAAAGTTTTATGAGTAACCCGAGTTGCAAAAGCGTGAGAGTGGTGACTAGTCTTAGGTATGGAGTACCCACCTTACAGAGATGCACCAAAAGTTAAGGTCGTGTCGTATAAAAAATGTACAGCTATAGAGTACCTACTCGAAAGCGTACGTCTCAAATACCAGAGAAAAATCAAACAGCAAAAAAGTCCGAATAATCGGGCTTTTTTGTTTTGTGTGCTAGGATTTTATAGAACCTAGAAAACTGAATAACATTCGAGGATAAGTATTTCTTTTTAAGAAAACGTACTGAAGAGGTACGGTGACGCAAAAATAAATAGTTTGGACAAAGAAGGTTGCCAAGTTTTGTAGGTTCTATCTATATGAAAAAAGTAGTACTCCTCGACAATGTAAGAAGTGTTTTAAATGTTGGCTCAATTTTCCGTACAGCAAATGGTCTTGCTGTCGATGAAATAGTCCTCTGCGGTATCACACCGACACCACTTGATAAATATGGAAATCCACGTAAGGACTTTGCTAAAGTAGCGCTTGGTAGTGAAAACGGGGTACTGTGGAGATACGAAGAAAGTGCACCTGAAGCTACTCGTTTTTATAAAGAGCAAGGTTATAAAGTGATAGCGCTCGAGCAAGAAGAAAGGAGTGTTGATTATAAGGAGGTGATTCAAGGGGAGAAGACGCTCCTCGTAGTTGGTAGTGAAGTGGATGGCGTCAGTAAAGAAGTTCTTGATTTGTCGGACACTATTATCGAAATCCCCATGCTTGGTCTTAAGGAATCTTTGAATGTGACTATTGCTTTTGGTATTGCGCTATACTCACTCTTTGATTCTCATTTTGACTCTCCTGTAGGCTCCCATTATAATAAGAAATAAAATATTGCAAAAGAAGGGGAAATATCGTATACTACTCAAACTATGTCAAAAGTCCAAGACCACATCGTGATAGTGAGAAACAAAGAAACGAAAGAGGTATATCACACTACTAAAAATAAAAAGCAAGTGACTCGTAAGCTTGAGCTCAAGAAGTATTCGAAGAAGTTACGGAAGCATGTTACCTTCAAAGAAGTCAAAAAGTAAAACTCGTAAAATCATCCTGTCTCCATTGTCGCTATGAAATTTTTGAAAGTCACCGTACAAGTAAGTGTGTTTCCTTATAAAAATTTCTAAGCTCCTCGGATACAGAACAATTTTCCAAGTTTTCTCGGGCGATATTTAATTGAAAAATCACTGTTCAAGACAGTGATTTTTTGTTAGTATTGTAATGCGTTCACGGCGAGTTACGAACAATCCATGTGTAGGATAGGCAGGAGACATTGAAGTGCCGAAAGTACCGGCGAGGGAAATCGGGTTCGGAATGAACAAATTTTGTTCAGTGTCGCTGTTACTGGCGTTCTCGGATCAAGTCGGAGCAGAGTTCTCATGGAGCCAACGTTGAAATACTGACACTTGGGTGTTCGGAGCCGTGAACGCTCCGTTTGGGCCTATAGTTTAGTGGTAGAACAACAGTCTCCAAAACTGTTGGTCGAGGTTCGATTCCTCGTGGGCCCGCCAAAAAGTAAAATCACAACTAACGAAGTTGTGATTTTACTTCTTGGCGGGCCCACAGCAAGTGCTAAGACGCACTCGCGTGAGGAATCGAACGGAAAACCGGTCTACGACTTCGAACATAATGAGAAGTTGTCGGTTTTCCCTTAGGTCAAAACTTTGAGTACTTTTCAAATGACATCGTCATGAAGAAAAATACCAAAGTAATGACCGATTACTCGTGGGCCCGCCAAGTCGTTTAGGTTCTGGTGCTCGATGAGCTTAGAAACCTAAATAAATGTAAAAACCATCTTAGTTGATGGTTTTTACATTTTAAAATTTAAACACTTAATTTGCTATACTTTAGTTATGAATATAGAAGAAATCAAAAGAAGAGTTCGAGAGGCGGCAAAATGGATATCCGATAATGATTCTTCTGTTTGGTATACCTCGGAGTTAAATATATGCTCCCATTTAAGACAGGTGCTACATACACAATTCCCAGAATATGATTTAGATGTTGAGTTAGTTAAATATAATAATCAAAGACCAGATATTACGATTCATCATCGTGGTAATAATTCTGACAATTTTGTAGTTTTTGAAGTTAAGAAGAATCCAACGCTTAAACAGTTTATTTCAGACTTAAGAAAAATAGAGACTACATATTTTAATGAACCTTATAACTATAGGTATGGAATGTTGGTTTCCATTGGTAAATTACCTTCACCTTTACCAGATTTTGATATAAGCAAAATAGGCGTATTAGAAATTTATGGATGGGAGGAGTCTGTGGATCCAGTTAAGAGTTACACACAGTAGAATATGATTAAGAAAATATATATTAAAAACTACAAAATTTTTGATAATCTAGATTTAGATTTGAATGAGAATTTAAATATTCTTGTTGGAGATAATGAAGTCGGTAAATCAACAATTCTTGAAGCTATAAATTTAGCATCTACAAAAAAACTAAATGGTAGAGTTATTGAGAATGAGCTATCTCCTTATCTTTTTAATAAAAAATGTGTAGATGATTATATCTCTGCCATTAAGAGTGGTAAGACTGCTTCATTACCTGAAATAATAATAGAACTCTATTTAGGGGATAGTCCAGAATTGGAATACTTAAGAGGTAAAATGAATTCAAAAGATGAAGATTCTATAGGAGTTAAACTAGAGATAGTTTTTGATGAAGACTATAAAGAAGAATATGAAAATTTAATTAAAACATCATCTAGTGATTTAGATTTAATCCCTTCTGAGTATTACAAAATTCATTGGTATTCTTTTGCAAATAATGCAATAACACTTAGAACCCATCCACTATCTTTTCTCCACACCCAGTACTACACTAAAAGCACAGTAGCCCCTTTACTATCAAGGTTACGTAGTAATCTATGCTTAAAA
>JAYVAE010000015.1:0-31315 GCA_043751115.1 bacterium
TTTTTAGACATTTTATTTGACGTTTTAATTATTTCTGAAATATCCTTATACCATATCATAAAAGTGGGGAAAGTGGGCACCAAATTTGTCTATTAACTCAAAAAATTCTCTCAATCTCATCTTGGCCAGAAGGCACTTGAGCTGGTTTACTTAATGTAGTTGCCGGAATTACGCTTCCAATATATTTAAACGAGTCTTGAAAAGCTTTATAAGAATTGTCTGTCTTGCCTTTTTCTTGTGAGACAACTGTTTGATATAAACTGTTGCCAATCAAGATAAATCTATGACGAAAAGATATTTCATCTTTGTCAACTTTGTCAACGTAGAAAGCATCGACGGAAGGAAAGCCCTCTACTTGACCGTGGGTAATAGATTCTACCTTTAAACCTTCAGTTACATATTCAACAATACTGGTTAGAAACACCTTAGCATCTTGGTCGGAAACATCATACTCGGGTGAGGGGTAACTAGTGACATAGGCCAGGAAAGAGCCTGTTGAAATGTTTGTTTGATAATAAACTGATGATATCGATTTTTCACCTTCATTCAAAGGAGGAGTAGTCTCATTCGTCCTCATAGGCTTTCCTGGGAAAGTTATCTGAAAGTCTTTTTCTTCTGAGACGAAAGGCGTTACTTCTTCTTTTTGAATCGCGTATTTACGTCTTTCGTCTACATATCCTGTGACATATCCATACACAAATGCGCCTCCAAAAAAGAGTACGGGGGCGCCTATAATAGTTGCAACGACACTTAGTAAAATAACTTTTTTATGAGACGTAGGTGTTGTTGGTGTAGTAGTAGAGACGATCGAATCTAACGAGTCACTCGGAAGAGGTTCGCTATCTTTTTTTGCTTGTTCAGGCTCTACCTGTATTGTATTTAAGTTTTCCATAATGAATATAAGTACGTTTCTAATGATTGATCGATAAATAATTTCTAGTATATCCCATCGGAAGTCTTTTTACAAAAAATAAAGTGATCAAACAGCTAATTTTCACTTGTTTTTATCATCGAGCATATTCTCTAAGCACAAAACGAACCTTGCGGTTCGTTTTGTTACTTACTTCTTTACTCAAGTATTCCGTCAAGGTTAACGTCATAAAGTATTTCGTCTTGTATCAATCGATAAGAAATGACTTCTTTATCCTCAAACCATATGGACATTTCATGGGTATACTCCGCCGGATTGTCAGTACAATGTACAAGATTTCGAATTGCTCTACCATTATCAAAATCACACATATAATAGGAGTCAAGAGCATAATCACCACGAATAGTTCCGACAACAGACATATCAGGATCAGTTGCTCCAACTAACTTCTTAATGATGGCAACAGAACTATTTCCCTCCCATACCATCGCAACAATTGGCCCAGCTACCATGTACTTCACCACAGCCCCAATAATGTCTTTGCCATATTCAATTGCCTCTTTCTCAACAGGCCTCTTCATTTCTTTAAGATTTTCAACTATTTTTATTCCTTTTTTCAAGAACCATGCTTCGTCTTTATTGTAATGCTTCCAGCACTGTTCTTCTGTTGCTGCAACGAACTTCATTGCGACGAGCTTAAGACCCACTCTTTCAAAGCGAGTAATGATATCTCCGATGAGCGATCTTTGTACTCCGTCTGGCTTGATAAGCACGAGCGTTCTCTCTTTTTTCGGATGTGATGATTGTGTCATAAATATGGTATTGTGTGCACATAATATGCTATGTAATCTAGTAAAAAGGAATACTGATTCAACTTAGGAATTGAGTATTTCTGCTATTTCTTTTGCTATCTGGCTTCTCGCTTTATCTGAATCAGTATTATTCCCCACATGCATTCTCAAATCTGAAATAAGGCCTACAAGTTTTGTCCTTTGTTCCTCAGTAAGAAGACCCACGCAATTTACTATATTTTTTTCATCTAGACCCACATTATTGAGTGCATTATCTAAAGTACTCCATAATTCAGCATTGGCTTTAAGCCTACTAAATCTCTCAGCTACATCACTTTCACTATACTTACTATTAAGAGGGTGACTTTCCTTACTAACCGGCAGTTCGCCCACTGGTTTCATTTTTTCTGACATATAAGAATAGTATACACAAAAAAGGAATTACTGCAATTTAAGGGTAACTAAAGGGGTTTATGATATTATCTCGAAACGTAAGGGAGTAATCCCATAAAGCGGGCACGCTTTATAGCTTCACTAAGCTGACGCTGATTGCCAGCGGTGAGTCCTGTTTTCTTTCTGGAAAGCATGCGCGCGTGAGGATTAAGGAACTTAACGAGTATTTCTGTATCTTTGTAATCAATGAATTTGATACTGTTTTGCTTGAAGTAGTCTTGTTTTTTCATATTTTTTTAATAAATTTTATAAATTTAATTTTTCTTATTTGTTTAAGAATAGTTTTAAATTATTAAAGCAAGTAACCAGTATCTTTTTCTTGCTAGAAAAAGTACTTCTCTCTCGTCTACCAGACTCCGAGAGTTACTTGCAGTAATAATTAGTGTTAAAGGACTAAAATTCTTCACCCTTTAAACTGAGAAAATGAGTTGAGCTCCGCGAAGCAATAAGTTTGTGGAGGGAGACGTACTTAAATGTACAGCGACTGACACAAACGAAATTGCGACAATGGAGATAGACTTATTTTATCTGTTTTTAAGAGCAAGTAGTGGCGAATAAGCGAGGCGGAGAAATTTTTACCGATCAAGGTGTACCTAAAAGTACAGCGCGGGAAAGAAAAGTTTTTCTAACAAAGCAGATTTGTTACTAATGGTTCTTAAAAAGGGATGTCGTCGAGATTGACGTTCGCATCCCCATAATCTATAGTCCCCAGACTCGGCTTGCCACCGCCAAGAGTTTCCCCATCGATTACTTGTGGCGCGCCAGATGGAGCACCAGCACCGCTAGACTTTGGACCGAATTGTACTGCGTCCGCGATGATTTCAGTACGATACTTTTTTTCTCCGCTCACTTTATCGTCCCAGCTTCTGGTTTGTATTCTGCCTTCGATGAGTACTCCTTGCCCTTTCTTTAAGTATTGGGAAGATGTCTCGGCTTGACGGCCGAACACTATAATATTGTGATACTGAGTCTCATCTTTAGTTTGACCATTTGCGTCTTTGTAAGAACGATTCGTTGCAATCGCAAACTCAGCAACTTTTGTTCCGCTAGGGAGCGCTTTAAGTTCTGGGTCGCGAGTTAAATTTCCGTAAAGAAATGTTTTATTGAGATACATGTGTCTATTGTACCGCTTCTTTCTTTTCTTCGCTAGATCCTTCTACGGCAGTTTCTACCACTGTTTCTACCACTGTTTCTTCTACTGGAACTTCTACTGGAACTTCTACTACTGCCTCCTCGGCAAGCGTAACTGCTCCTTCTCCGATGAGGTCAGGAAGTGTCTCGGCTTTAATAACTGGGACACGCTTCGTGAAAACAGTATTTTCTGCAACCGTCTTTACAATGATATAGCGAACCACCTCTTCATCATCTTTTAAGCTTTTCTCAAAAACTTTTACCTTATCAGCAGTAAGGTCAAATTTGATCCAGCCAAAATACCCTTCATTAAAACGAATATTCACATTATTAACAACGCGTATCATTTCGTAAGCCATCTCGCGCATATACGGAGCTTCTTCTGAAATGAAGCTACCTCCTAGGGTAGCAATAGACTGCTTGAGGGACGCCCCCTTGTTAAGCGCTGCGCTTTCTTCGATTTTATTGTCGAAGAAGTATGAAACTTCATACACGCGGCTGTCTACTATGGATTCAATTTCTTTAGTCATAGGGGTTTATTATAGCACATTTAAATGGCTTTGAAAAGAGGCGCGCCATTAGGATGTTTCCTTTATAGCAAACACTCTTTCTGCATTTTTTAAAAGAATTGCATGCACCTCTTCTTCTTCCTTCCCTTTTAATTCAGCTATCTTACTAATAACCTCTCTAATAAAAAGTGGCTCATTTCTCTTCCCTCTATATTTGGCTGGTGAAGCGTAAGGGCTATCGGTCTCTACGTGGAGCATCTCAAGCGGAGTAGCTCTTACCGTATCTTCATATTCTTTAGCAAAAGTAATCACACCAGAATAACTGACGGTAAAGGTAGAAAGCGCCAGCACTTTTTCTAAGATACGCATATCTCCAACGAAAAAGTGAAAATTACCTCGTACTTTATCTCCATAATGATGGCGTGCTCTACGTAGTATTTCTATCATATCCTCATACGCATCCATAGTCCCCTTACTCGGCCTACCGTGAAGCATGAGAGGCTTATTCACTTCTACTGCGAGCTCTATCTGCACCTCAAATAACTTTCTCTGTCTATCTTTTTCTGTTTCGGTACTCACAAAAAAACCAGCTGCCCTGTCCTGCTCTAATCTAAAATAATCAATACCACATTCGCCTATTGCCACCACCTTCTCTTCCTTTGCTAGGTCAAGGTAACGCTCTTTTATGAATTCTTCGCTTCTATTATCCACCGGATGCATACCAACAGACGCATAAATATATTTATTTTCTTTGGCGAGCGCTACAGCACGCAAACTCTCTTCATAGTCAGTTCCAATAGTAATCGTCGCAATGCTATTTTTCTCAAGTTCAACGATAATCTTTTCCCTATCCATATCAAAAGCTTTGTCATGGAGATGTGAATGTGTGTCTATATACTTAATCATAGCTTTTTCGAAAGGCTTCATCGAGTAAATCTTTCATATTTGTTACATCAAACATCTCCTCCAGATCTGCTTTATCTCTAAGCTTGAGAGTAATGTCTTCGTCTACTTTTATTTCAAATGAAACTTTTTCCATATATTTATATAGTATCAAACTTCCCATATTAAATCTCTCTTCGGGTAATATTCCTCGTCAGCTTGACGCGAGATAGTTCATTTTAGAATTTTACCACCGTTATATAACTATGACAACCGATTAAAAAGTGGCTTCTCTGGCATTTTATTTTCACGAATACATTCGAGTATTTTTGCGGAAGTTTTAGGAAGAAAAGGATACAGGGACTGGGCAACTCTTTGCAGATTGTGCAACTGCGAAAGTACGAGTTCTAAGCCTTTTTGTTGATTTTCTTTGACAACTTTATACGCTTCTTCGTTTTGAATGCGAGCGTCGAGACTTGCCAAGTCTCTCATAAGAACTTTTATTGCACTATTTGTGTCGAAGCTATCTAGCGCATCTTGTAAGTCACAATCAATCGGAAACATGTCTACTATCGGTAGATTTTTTTTATCAAAATATTCTTTATTATTCTCAACCATCTTCATAATTCTACTCGTTAAATTACCAATACCATTTGCAAGATGTGCTGTGTACGAAGCTTTAATGCTTTCAAGAGTTATGTCGCCGTCTTCAAAAGAAGAGATGTCGTGAAGAAGAACAAAACGAAGTACGTCTTCAGGAAAATCTGTCACTTCTTTAAACATATCAATCACTTCAAGCGGACTGATGACATTACCGAGTGACTTACTCATTTTCTGCCCCCCGCTTATGATAAATCCATCGATCACTATATTCGTTGAATGTGGAAGACCTGAAGCCATAAGCATCGCCTGCCACGTAGCAGACTGCTGACGAAGATTATCCTTACCACAATACTGCACCACTTCTCTACTAGGCTCACCCTCTTCTGCCCAATATTTCTCGAAGTCACCTTTTTCTGGCCACCCAAGCGTCGAAATATAGCTCGTAAGCGCGTCAAACCACACGTACATGACATGTCTTTCCTCATCTCCTTCGTCGCACGCATCTCCCGGCACAGGAACCCCCCACGGCATCTTTGACTTAAGGCGAGAAATAGAAAAGTCTTCAAGGCCGCGCGCAACGAATGCTTTGATCTCATTATATCTAAAGTCTGGAACAACAAAACTCGGATTCTTTTCATAGAATGACAGTAGTGGCAATTGAAACTTTGACATAGCAAAGAAATAATTTTCCTCATCAACAATTTCGATCTGGCGATTTGGGTGAAGTGGACATTTGCCATCTTCAAGTTCGCTATCAGTCTTTTCTAACTCGCAACCTACACAGTACTTTCCTTGGTAATTCTTTTTGTAAATGTAGCCACTGTCAAAGCATCTCTTCCACATTTCTTGTGCTGCACGTATATGCTTTTCGTCTGTTGTCCTGATAAAATTGACTTGGCCAATATTTAAAATACTCGTGAGATTTCGAAACTTTTCTGCATAACCATTTACATATACCTGCACCCCTACCCCTTCTTTAACAGCGTTCTCATAAATCTTCGCACCATGCTCATCTGTACCAGTATTGAAAAAAACATCATAACCCAAAGAGCTCTTATATCTCGCCACCACATCCGCACGTATAATTTCCATCGCAAATCCAATATGCGGATCAGAATTAACATAAGGAAGCGTAGTTGTAATATAAAACTTTTTCATGAGCAAACGGCTTTGAACATTACTGTGGGGGCACCACTTGTGATTGCTTCTTCTTTTGAAGATCATTTGCCAGCTCCATGAGAACTGCTGAAAGTGGTACAGCAAGAATAACTCCCCAAATACCCGCAAGCTCAGCACCAATAAGGACAGCAAGGATAATAATAACCGACGGAACCCCCACCGCCTTATTCATAATTGCTGGATAGAAAAGATGATTCTCTAGGGTGTTTATGACAAGATAAGCAATAAGAGCTAAAATAAATACCGAGAACCCTCCAAAGACAAAAGCAATAATAACTCCAGGAATTGCAGCAATGGCAAATCCAACCATCGGAACAAGCTCTCCGAAGAAAGCAAATACTCCGAGTAATGCCGCATACGGGACGCCGATAAGGGACAGTGTGACATAAACAAGAATCCCCATGATGAGCGAGAGTATGAGTTGACCACGAAGCCAATGGGCGAACTTGACCTGAGCCCTTGCCCATAAGTCCTCGACATAGCTTTCATGCTCTGTCGGGATAACGATGCGAAGGAATTTATTAACCCCTTGCTCTTCCGCCGCCAAATAAAAAGCTAAAACAAAAGTGAGGGCAACATTAACAATGCCAGAGATAAAAGCGGAAGAAACCTCAAAGAATGAACCCCCTCCCAAAAAAATACTTTTAACCATTTCAATTACTTTTTCTGGAGTCAAATCTCTGGCCACACTTTCAAAATAAAGGGAAACCTCCTTCAGGCTTTGGTCCTTACCAAAAAAGGACATTTTTTGAAGTATTTCTGGTATATGCTTAATAAAAGCAACGATATCTTCTGCTAGAGGCGGAATAAGGAAGTAGAAAATCGACACCACAATGCCGATGATAGTGAGGAATATAAGAGAGACTGATAAACCTCTACCAATTTTATAGCGCTTTAACCAAGCGATCCAAGGCTCGATAGCAGACGCAAGCACCACTGCCACAAGGAGCATAATAACGATACTGTTTAAGTATAGAAAAAGCGTGGCAAAAAGAACCACAAGAAAAGCTTTAACTATTGTTCCCGTAGAAATAGAGATCATTTGTTTTTGCATATTTTTTTTCATATTTGATGCCTGCTACTTCCCATATTAGCATAAGTAAAGCTTTTATTTAACAACGACTCCAGCATAAAAGTCGCTTCCTCCGTCACTTATTTGGGTTGTAAGCGCATCTCTAATTTGTTGAATCTTTTCTTTTGTTGCAACATTTTCTGCAGTAAAAACTAATTTAGAACTTATATTTGGATTTGTGCCAACGTGAATAATTGACGGCTTTACTCCGAGTTTTATCTTTGCTGTGACTGGCATGTCTTTTGAAATGGAGCCGATGTTCCAAGTTACTAATTTATTTTTAGTATCGTATGACACAGAAGAAGAGGCTCCAATCCCGTCTAAATACTTAACATACAGAGATGGAATGCTGAAAAAAACTATACCATTTTGTAAATCTGTTTGAGTTGAAACAGTGACTAAAGCAGTATAAATAGTCTCGACGTCAACCTTAGGAGGAATTGGACCAGTATTTGGACGCTCACTGTCGGTGAAAAAAGTGTAAGCACTAAAAGCGGTAGACCCACCAACAAGATACGAAAAGTCTTTTTTAATTTCAATCATTTTCCCTAGTGATGCGCTCATTCCTTTTGAAGTGAGCGTAAGGGGGAGTGATGACCCTTGAAAGTCTTCTGGAACAACAAAACTAAAGGAAAACGTACCTTCTTGGCCCGCACCTAGGACGAGGAGCTTTTCGTAGGCGTCAGAACTCCAAATAATTGAGTTAGTCCCTGCGTCATAGTAACCGAGTTGATTAACAAAAACTTGCCTAGGATCAAGAGTTTGGGGAAGTCTTACAGAATACTCTACGTAAGACACCTTTGAAACTCCCTCATTCTTATAAAGAATTGTCGCAGTGACCTTGTCACCTTTTCTAAGCGTCGTAGAGGGCCCCCTGTCTGTCTCTATAGCAATAGAAGAGCTGAGCCCCGGTCTTATGTATTCTAACACTTTTATATCATAAGCAAAAAGAGATTCGAAAGAGGGTGTGGTATCGTCTTTCTTAGAGCCAACAGTTCCTTTGAGTGTAGACTTCTCTCCTACAACACCAGTAAACACTCCTTGCAAGGTAAATCTTTTTTCTTCTCCTGGCTTAAGTGGTGCTATAGACCAAAAAAAGCTTTTATCAATCTGTGGGTCACTTGACTTGATGAGAGAAAATCCTAGAGGGGCTGACAGCACAAAGAGAGCAGGAGGACTAGAGGTTGAAGCGCTGTTTTTGATAATGACCGTATAATCATACTGCTCCCCTGAAACGACACTGGTTGCACCTTCAAGCAAAACTACCAAGGGTGGAGCGCTCACTACAATTTCTGTCCCTGCTTCTTTTGGAAAGACCGCATTTGAACCTTGTATCTTATAGTCAAGCCTAACAGAAAGAAGTCTCTTTTCATTTTGTTCACCAAAGACATTGTAGGTAAATTCTTGTTTTATTACGGCAAGTGGCAGTATCTCACCGATATCTTTTGTAACAGTAATAATATCCTGCTCACCCGTTATTGTTCCGCCTTTGTCATAAGTGAAGATTATTTTTGCGTCAGTTAATGAAATATTGTTGTTGTTACTAACAGAAACTTTGAGTAACTCATCACGCCCTCCTTCAACAAAGGGATTGGCTTCTAAGTTAATAAGTATCTTTTTACTGTCGATGGTTGTCTGACCAATTGTTATGGAGTAAAAAAAGAACGCTCCCGCAAAGATGAAAATTAAAGCAGAAGCAATAAATACTTTAAAGGAAACAGATGACGAGGATTTGTGCTCTGCGACATAAAGCTCGTCATGCTCCCAAGAAGATCTGTGATGTACTTCGGGCTCCGCATTAACAAAGCCAGCATCTCCTGAAAGAGACTCCCTCGATTGTTTATACAACATTTCTTCGGTATGTTCTAAATCTCCGCGTGACATACGTCCATTATAACTGCATTTCAGAAAGAACTGTGTGCACATGCTTTTTTACTGACTCTTTTGACAAAAGTACGTGTGTAAAGTGATCTTCTATAGTAAAGGAAAAAAACTCATCTATATTCTTCGCTCCGCCCACAAGACCGTCTGCATAGCCAAGATCAACCAAAAATACATAGTAAAGTGTAAGGGTACGTATATCTTTAGGAAACGCTTTGTTAGAAATTCTTATATACTCTTCAGTATGATCGAAAAGTTTTTTTTGAGATCCTACTCCGCGAACGAAACGCTCAATAAGTTTCGAAACAACAGCTGTGTCATGGCTTTCTTCTACAAAACTGTCTACACCCGTAAGCCTCCACTGCTCTCTTCCTACTACAAGTGTAACCGAAACTTTCTTTGTTTTTTCAAGATGAAATCTGAGTTTACTCTCGAGCTTCCTCACGCTTTTTGCAAGAGCAAATATAATGCCAAAATCTCTTGTAAAGAGTTTGTACACTTTATCTGACTCGCCCTGCTCATACTCACTCAGTATAAAAGCTTTAGTTGTATACTTTTCTATTGCCACAAATATTATTCATAAAGAGAAAAGAAAACTTCTCCGAACGATAGGCTGACGCTCTCTTGATTTCGTGGCACATCAGGATCCGCGTCTTGTATCTCCTTTATATTGCAGACAGTCTTTATACTTTTACTCTCTGCTTCTGAAAGAGCAAATGAGAGGCCTAAAAAAACTTGGTCATCTTGCTTAAGTCCGAGCATCTTTCTTTTGTCTTGAATGGCGCGCATGAGACTGCGTATATCGCCTTCCCTCACAAGTAGAGTGGTTAGCGTAGTGTCGAGCACGGCAACTTCTTGCTGATCCTCTGCAAATACCACTTCTTTCAAGTTTACTTCTTCTTTCAGTATATCTGCATACACTCGTTCAGTATTAATGCGAGCGCTGGCAAGTGGCTGCCTCACCGAAAGAGATGCTTTTGTTCTAAGCATGAGTAGTTCAGATACTACTACTCTCGTTGTGTCCATAGTTGTGATGATCACTCCTTCTTCTAGCGAAAGCTCTTCTCCTCTGCTCCATTTTTCAAGGTGCACACTTTCCCTCTCACCTCCTACTTCTTTATACATTCTTTCCGCAAGAAATGGCATAACTGGTGCCATGAGCTTGCTCATTTCTTGGAGAACGTATTTAAGTGTCGCTAGAGCATTTCCTTTTTCAGTGTCGCCCATACTACCTTTTAATCTGTCCCTAGAACGTCTTGTATACCACACTGAAAGATCGTCAATGAGGCCCTCAAGAGGCCTTGTTGCTTCATCTAATTTATAGTTTTCATAACTAATGGTGATACCACTTTGCGTTTGCTTTAATCGAGCAAGCATCCATTTATCGAGCACATTTTCTGAAGTGTTTGAGGTCTTTACATCACCAGCAACATTCATACTATAAAGCGCCACCACATTTTCCAGCCTTCCAATAAGTTTTTTTGAAACGTCTTCCACATCTTTATCCCTAAATTGCATATTCTCACCTTTCACGACCGGTGAAGAAAGAAGGAAGTAACGTATAGCGTCAGCACCATATTTTTCAATGAGATCGAGAGGATCTGTAAAGTTTTTTTCACTTTTGCTCATTTTTTGCCCATCCCCCGCGAGTACCATACCGTTTACTATCACGTGCCGGTAAGGAGCTTTATCAAAAACACCAACACCAAGATTGATGAGTGAGTAGAACCACCCCCTTGTCTGATCCAAGCCTTCCGCGATAAAATCCGCCGGGAAGTTCTTAGCAAACGTTTCTTTATTTTCAAATGGGAAGTGGAGTGAGGCATACGGCATTGATCCAGACTCATACCAGCAATCAAAGACATCAGGTATACGCGTATATATTTCTCCATCAATGCTTAAAGTAACTTTATCAATATGAGGTCTATGAACATTGACGGCTCCACTCTCATCACGCGGTACCATAAGGACAGGAATCTCTATTAAAGTTCCATTCCGCACATTAAGCTCAGCCGCCTCATCTTTATCAGCTCTTATTTCTTCGTCTGTCCATAGCCCAGCTTCAGCCCGACCCATATACACATTTGACCCATGGGTAACAAAAAGTATTTTCTTTTCTTTATATTTTTCTTCACATTCTAGAATGAGTTGCATCATTCTTCTCCCTAAATCTTTAAACGACTCTCCTCCCACAGCTCTTTCATTTAAATGGGCGTGTAGGGAAGTTTTAGCATGAAACTCTTCAGATGTTTTGCCTTCAAATTCACCAAAGGCAAATTCTCTTAATCTTTCATCAAGAAGTATAGGAATATCTAAATATTCTCCTAGAAGTTTTGCGGTTTCCTTGGCACGAGAAAGCGGGGAGGCAATAATCATATCTATACCAAGATTCTTTACCCCCTCTCTTTGAGATATAATTTTTTCTTTCCCTTCTTCAGTAAGAATATTTTCCTCTGCGCCTAGTGAATCGAGCTTTTTGATCAAGTTGTAAACAGTCTGACCGTGCCTCATTGCAAAATAGGTATTACTCGCCTTTGCTTCCGAAAAGAGTGCGAGCTCTTTAAGAGAACCAATAAATTTTACTTTACCATCCTCACTTTTCCAAACAGGTAATGGCGCACCCCAATAGCGTAGACGAGAGACTGCCCACTCTCGCGCTCCTGAGAGCCATTTGCCAAATCGTCCATCTCGTACATGCTCTGGTGTCCAGCCGATATTTTTATTTTCACTGACGAGTTTGTCTTTTATTTTAGGCACATCGACAAACCATGAGCTCGTAGCATAGTTAAGAAGTGGTGTTTTGCATCTCCAGCAGAGTGGGTAGGAGTGTACTATTTTATGCTTTTCAAAAAGGAATCCATGGTGAGCAAGCCATTTTATGATTTCAATATCAGCGCTCATAGTGTCATCTTTTTGCTTCACCTTCATGAGAGGAAAGTCGGTGACGTCTGGAGTAAATGTGCCGTCCATTTTCACATGTTTAATAATAGGAATATTATGCACTTTCGCGAGCTCCATATCATCGGCACCAAAGGCTGGCGCTTCGTGAGCAATACCGGTACCCGCATCTTCTGTGATAAAGTCCGCATGCCATATTTTCCATCCGTTTTCTTTGTCAGCATCTTCCTTATCATAAAAATATCGAAATGGTGGAACATAGCTTTTACCAATGAGTGTGTCTCCAGTAAACTCTTCTACAATTTCTCCTTCTTCTTTAAAAAGCTCTTCTTTTTTACTTTTAGCTAGAATATAATATGACTCTTTTCCTTCATTAAGCTGCTTTACTTTGACATAAACAATATCTTTGTGAAGCGCAAGCGCACTATTCCCTGGTAGTGTCCACGGCGTTGTTGTCCAAGCCAGAACAAAAGTTCCAGACTCGGAAGCAAGCTCAAATTTTGCCGTGACTGAAAGATCCGTCACATCTGTATATTCAACTTCGCTCTGTGCAAGCGGTGTCTCGCATCTAGGGCATATATGCATGATCTTATACCCTTCGTAAACAAGTCCTTTTTTATAGAGCTCTCCGAAGCTCCACCACACACTTTCTGTGTAAGACGCATCCATTGTTTTGTAAGAATGCTCCATATCAACCCAGCGGCCAAGGCGTGGAATTATTTTTTTCCACTCTGATTCATACTCGAGCACTGAGTCATATGCTTCCTTATTAAACTTATCGATACCATAACTTTCTATATCTTTCTTTGAGGCGAGTTTCAATTTCTTTTCGATGAGATTTTCTACAGGAAGACCGTGACAATCCCAACCCCACACACGTCTTACTCTCTTTCCGTTCATGGTTTGAAAGCGTGGAATAACATCTTTAATGGTCCCTGCGAGTATATGACCATGATGAGGAAGTCCTGTCGCAAATGGTGGTCCATCATAAAAGGAATAGTCTCCCACGGGTTCACTTCCTCCAGGAGCTTCGATAGACTTTTCAAAAATTTTGTTCTCCTCCCAAAAAGCGAGTGTCTCAAGCTCTTTCTCATTCACTGTCTTTTGTGTTATTACTTTTTTTTCCATTTTCTCTTCCATATTTTTTTGTTTTGTCATCCCAGAGTTTTTTGTATTAGAAAAATATCTGTAAAGGATATTCCCTTGTTAGACTAGGGATTCAGCATTGGTTTTTAATAAATAAGAAAAATCATCCACAGAAATAAATTCTCTTCTGAAGAACTTATTTCCAAGGACGATCATTACCGTGGTACCACCTTGTTTTATAAAAGTATCATAAACATACTTTTACCTTGTTGTTGGGCTCTACTTACTCATCTGAAGGTTTAGACTAGCCTAAAGTTCTCTTATGAATGTTCTTCCCTTGCTCGGGGGTGATTAGTCCCTTCATCGCTTTATCTCTTCATGGTAGCAAAAAAGAGATGAATTGCCAAGAAGTTTACATTCTGTCCACCGCTTGTACTCCGAGAGTGTATAGCCCTTTTTTGAGCACCTCTTTTGTCCATGCAACAATAGCTAAATTATGTTCCGTTTTTTCTTTATCATCTGTAATTATTTGCTCACTTGCGTAGAAAGAGTTGAACTCCTGCGCAACTTTGAAAAGGTAGGTTACAAGCTTTTGCGGGGCAATGTCCTCAATGCTCTCTTTAAGTACGCTATTAAAATGAAATAATGTTCTCTCAAGGGAAGTAGGCACTATATTTTTGTCAAAGTGAGGCACAACCTCTTTTCCCTTTTCAAGAAGAGAAAAGCATCTCGCGTGTGTATAGAGAAGATACGGACCAGAGTCCCCTTCAAAAGAAAGTGATGTTTCGGGGTCGAAGTTGATGTTAAGTCCTGGCTTGGAGCGAAGTACTGCAATGCGTAGCGCTGAGAGCGCTATCTCTCGAGTTATTCTTTCTTTTTCTTCTTGCGAATAGTTTGCAATTTTATCCCCCGCTCTTTCTCTCACCTCTTCTTCTATAACATCAATAACATCGAGCGCCAGTGGCACTCCTCCTAAACGACTCGACATTTTTTCTCCTTTAAAGAGCATACGCCCGTGCGTCACATGGACACTCTTCTTTACTCTTTCTGCCCATTCATCATTTATTTTTGAAACAGCATCAAGCACCACTTTAAAATGTGAAGTCTGTTCTGCGTCAGTTACAAAGAGTGACATGTCCGGAATAAACTCTTCACCGATTTTAACTCCAATTCCACCGTTAAATTTAATATCGATCAGACCTACATCCTTTGCTTCATAGGTTGGATACCCCTGACCATTAATAAACACTGATGTATTAATGTCTTTCCTCGATTCGTCTGGAATGTAGACGATAGCCCCCTCACTTTCTGTAAAGACTTTTCCATCTCCAGTATTTTCTTTTACTATTTCACTTCCCACATTTCCTGACTCACTTTCGTATACATAACACTCAATGTCTGATCCAATGCCATGCAGTACTATTTTAAAATATTCCTGATTTATTTTTTTCGTTACAGTGACAAGCTTATAAAATTCTTCATCCTCAATAACCCCTCCCTCATTTGTATGCTTATATAATTTTTCAAGTGTTGCCTTTGCACCGAGCAAACACTCTTCACTCTCTTCACAAAGTTTTACACCCCTCACATACGCATCACCTAGATATTCGACAATGGAAAATTCATCTTCGTGCCCTTGAGTAAAAAAATATATACTTTTTTTACCTTCTTTAAAATCAAGCTCAATCACATACAGAGCTTTTGCTATGCCTAGTGAAACATCAGAAGGAAAAGACATGGCGACCGTCTTTTTGGCGTTACTTACTTTCGAAGACTTCACGATAAATTCTCCAATAATGTTATTCATCAAATGTCCAATATTAAAAGGTTTGAAAAGATTTGGTGAAGAATGTTCAACCAAGATAGTTTTCCCTGAAAACTTCGTCTCAATTTCTCCAACTATTTTACTTTGAAGTCTTACTATTTCTTTCTTAACAAAGAAATTGATGAAACCAGGACCGGCAATGTGTATATCATATATGATATGAGAGAGTTTTTGTTTGAGGTCTTCTTTCATTCCATCCGCTATAGCTTTCGGGCTTTTACCAAGTTTTTTAGAAAGAGAAAAGGCAATATTCGTCGCTATATCACCATGAGACTTTTCATCTGGCACAGAAAGAGTAAAAGAGACACCATCTCCCACTACTTCACTTAACATTTTTTTAATTTCCTCTGTTACATTCATACACACTATACTACCGTATTTTCAGTAGTTGTAACAGTCTTTACAGACCTGTACTTCCAAAAGCACCTGCCCCTCTTTCTGTCACGTCTAAATTATCCACCTCAACGATTTCTGAAAGTTCAACTTTCTGTATAAGTACTTGTGCAATTTTTTGCCCATGAGAAAAAGTGACTGGTACATCTGTCATATTCGTCACAATAACCTGCACCTCGCCTCTATATCCAGCATCCAAAACACCCCCAGCGTTTTAATGCCGAGCGCTCCAACAGATGACTTGTCCCAAATAAGAGCAACATAGCCGGGAGGGAAAGAAAAAGCAATGCCGGTTCGAAGTTTTTTCACTTCTCCAGGAAGTACTACTTGCTCACCATATGAAAAAAGGTCAGCCCCCGCATCTTCCTTATGCGCTCGCTTCGGAATCTTTGCATCTTTCTCTAATTTTTTTATAAAAAGTTTCATTTATACATACTACCGTGCTCCTAAAAAAAGACAAGCATGGGAAAGAACCTTCGAAACAGACTTAATGATATTCAAATGAACAGTCTCTGGTGGATCCCCAGCCGGAACAATGTCCCAATTGAAACGACATCAGAGCCTTGCGTGACAGTTTTCAGCATGAAACATCAAGCCGTCATTTGTTTCGTGAGTATGCCAAGCTTCAACTGATTGTTTAAAGCGGAAACCGACCAAGAGGACAGTATGGTCGGACTGAATCAAGTGAGAGTTCTCATGTCAACCATGAGACCTTCATCCCATCCCGTCGCCATGCTCCAAGCAATTCCAGAACCAACATAATCTTCGAGAAGAATCACGTCATACTGATGCTTCAATACTTGAAAAGCAGACTCAAACTGAGTTCTGTTGACAATTTGTACCAGTTGAGATTCTCGAGGAGTAAGTTTGCCCGGATCACCTTCACGCAAATAGCGTAATGATCGGACACGTTGGTGCGACATCGTACAGGGGGTATTTCAAGTAAAATGATGATAGATTTCTACTGGAAAGCCAACGAATGAACATGTCTTTTTGTGTCGTTTTACCAAGGTTGTTTACGCCACAAAAAGCAATAATCTTTGAACGCTTTGCCATTATAAGCCTCGCTATGTTTGAAGACGCAAAGTAGCACCGCTACTTTGCCTGCAATTATACTCTTGTACAGAAAATAAGCAAAAATTGCAAATTAGTGTCTAAAGTAGTAGAGTTTTTAAAGAATCTCTGAAAAGAGATATCTAACTTCTGTAACTCATCATGGAGGCCAGTCATGGCGTCATCGTTCAACAAAATTCGCGTTTTCCAAATTGCAAAAACGGTCGTTGACCGTCAAGCCGTACGTCTCTGGCTTGACGATCTCGGAGCAAATGAATTTGAAATCCCTGAGGAAGATACCGTCTCTGATCCTGCCCTTCTTGTAGCCCTCGCCGCTAAGCAATGCTACATGTCGTTCCAACCCGGACTCAATCCAAACGTCACCAAAGTCCGAAAGGACATGGTTGATTACCTCGACAACGTGATGAAGCAGCGTCACGGCTCTGTGCTCGAACATGCCGTCTTCACATTCGGCATCAACGGCTGCTCGCGCGTCTTTAGCGGAGAAAACAACCGCCACCGTGCAGGTGTGGCAATCTCTGAGCGGAGCATGCGCTATGTCCGTTACGAGAATATCGAGTTCTGGATGCCTGGATGCTTCCGTGCAGAAGGTGGTGACTCGCCAGAGCTCGCTAAGAAAAAGCAACTCAGTCGAGAGCGTCTCACGGCTCAATTTACGAGCCAAGAAGAGATGATGGCTTTTTTCGCTGAAACATGGAAAGAAGAGTTGGCTCCAGCCAGCACATTCCACAACAAAAAAGTTCTAACATCCGCATTTCGGCGCGGCATCGGCATGGGAATTGCAACTGGTGGTGTGTGGAGCTTAAACGTTCGAGCTCTTCGCCATGTCATTGCCCTTCGTACTGATGGCGGAGCCGAAGAAGAAATCGTCCATGTCTATATGAGTATTGGAAGAATGATGCTTGCAGGCGTTCCTGAGCTTTTCGGCGATTTCAAGGAAATAGAGGGGTCGCTTGTGCCTGAATACTGGAAAGTGTGAAGGCAAAAAAACAGCAAATGCTGGGGGCACACTACGGGTGTGCCTTTTCTTTTTTCAAGTATTCAAAAAGAAAAGGGAGGCTCGCGCCTCCCTAATTGTAAACATATCTCGGAACTATCACGCCTTCGGTAGCGTAACACCTCTCTGACCCTGATATTTGCCACCACGGCCCTTGTCGCTTGTCTCACAGGCTTCATCGCTCTTCGAGGAACAAGCACCTGCGCGCAACACTCGCCAGCATAGATCTTAGTGAACAGTGGTGTTCGAGTTCGAGTTCGAGTTCGAGTTCGAGTTCGAGTTCGAGTTCGAGTTCGTACAATTATGAAAATTGCTTCGCGAGTTTTGGTCCAGACTGCTTTAAGTAATTTGAATTCTTTTCATCATAATGCTTGCTCGGAATTTCTGACATTTTTTCAAAAATTACCTTCCCAATCGGTTGACCATGGTTGATGACGACATCCTCAAAAGGACGCACCTCAAGGGTTATTGGTCGTCCTTTTCCTTCACCTTTCTCGCCATACCCCCATCCTGGGTCAAAAAATCCAGCATAGTGCGACCGAAACTCGCCTGTACGAGAATCCATATCAACCATTTCTGAAGCAATGTAAGGAGGGAGCCTGAGGGCTTCTTTTGTAGAGAGGATATAGAAGCCGTCTTTTTTAAGTAGCAATGAGTCGCCTTTTTTATAAAGCGGCATAAAAAAGGTGCTTGGATCAACACTTCCATTTATATCCCCTAAGTTAAGCACCTTGTTAGTCCCTCTTGCCTCATAGCCAACAAGCTCTTGAGAAAGGTCAAGGGTGAGCAGAATGGAACCATCTCCATCTTTCATACGAAAAGAAGAGTAGGCATACTCCATACCATCAAGGTGATATGCGAGTGGTGCTTTCTTCCACTCAAGAATCAAATCTTCTTCTTTAAGAGAAGTGTCCTTGCTGAAGAAGCGTATTTGGCTAATAGGAAAATCTGTTGGAATAATAACCGGATAGGACCGCGGTGTCACAATTGCCCAGATTTCTCCACGGTAGCCCTTCGGCACCGTGTCATATCTTGCTGTACTGTCGATAACAATACGCACATGGAGATCATGGCGCCCAGTTGAAGACTTCGGATTGCAAAAGCCATAAAATTCTTCGGGAAGTGAAAGACTCTCTTTTATTTTTATCGCGTACACAACTCCTTTTTCGAGAGGGTTCTCCACTCCATGAAGGCGAGCACCCAGCTTCTTTACGATATCCCTCACCTTCTCGCCATGTCTTGGGAGAAAAATAGAATCAATACGATACCTTTCGGAAGAAGCTGAAATATCTAAGGATGCTGGATTGATCTTTTTACTGTCTCCTTCGTGTATATATCCACCGTTTAGAACCTCTAATATCTCTTGCGATGAAAGTGCTCCTTCTTTATTCATACGACTAGTATATCTTTTTTACAACAAAAAATCTCGCGAGTACGAGATTTTTTGCCTGAGAATTTTTGACTGAGAAATGATTCTTCACATAGTTTTAAAAGTGTTTCAGATTCGAGGCGTAACAAGTTTTTGGAAGAAAACGTACTTACTTGTATGGTGACTGACAAAAACGAAGTTACAACAAAGAAGATGGAATGCTTTTAAAACTACTTCACTTTGAGGCCCATGGAGCGGGCAGACCCTTCGATAATCTTCATCGCCTGCTCTACTGAATGAGCAGTAAGGTCCTTCATCTTGAGCTCTGCAATACGCTTGATCTCATCTTTTGAAATGGTTCCAGCCCCACCTTTTGAATTACCTTTAGTAATACCTGCCGCCTTCATGATAAGAGAGGTTGCAGTCGGAGTCTTGATAACGAAGTCATACGTACGATCTTCGTACACATAAATTTTCACGGAGAGCCTCCCCTGCATTCCTTGAGTTGCTGTGTTAAATTTATTCACGAAGTCACCGATTTGAACACCAGCCTGACCTAAAGCAGGACCAAGTGGAGGAGCTGGAGTTGCCTTTGCTGCCTCTATTTGCACTTTAACGTATTTTGTAATTTTCTTTGCTGCCATGATTTTAAATATAAAGTTTTGTTATTCTAACAGATTTTTCTTATTCTGACAAACCGTAATGACTCGTCACAAAAAAGTTTAAAATTGCTTTAGATTCGAGGCGTAACAAGTTTTTGGAAGAAAACGTACTTACTTGTACGGTGACTGACAAAAACGAAGTTATAACAAAGAAGATAAAGTGATTTTAAACTTTCTTGACTTGGAGGAAATCGAGTTCAACTGGCGTTTCGCGTCCAAACATATTCACAAACACTTTGAGCTTCCCCCTTCCCTTATCTACTTCGCCTACTTTTCCTTCAAAGTCTTTAAACGGTCCGTCAATAATAGTAACGAGCTCATTTACCTCAACCGTAATGTCATGCTCAACTTTACTATTTTCCATTCGAGAAAAAAGAAAGTCAATTTCCTTCTGACTAAGGGGCACAGGAGTAGTGCCAGCTCCCACAAAGCCGGTAACACGAGGCGTATTCCTAACGACGAACCACGAGTTATCATCTACCACCATGTCCACAAGGACGTAGCCAGGGTAGATTTTTTCCTCGACTTCAACACGCTTTGCACCTTTTACTTTAATTTTCTTTTCTACTGGCACAAGCACATTAAAGATTCTATCTCCCACCCCAAGAGACTCAATGCGTTGTTTGAGATTTCTCATAACAGCATTTTCATAACCACTGTAGGTGTGTATTGCATACCAATGTCTATCGCCACCAAGTTCCTGTTTTGCCATAAAGTAAAGTAATTATGAAGACGAATTAAAATATAACGAGGGCACGCTCTAATGCTTCCTTCAGTCCCATATCAATACCGGTAAGGAAAAGACCCGCGAGGGCTGAAACAACAAGTACGGCAACAGTGTACATCAGGGTCTGTTCAAACGTTGGCCACTTTACATTTTTTAGCTCTCCTTTTACTTCGCCTAAATATGAAATTATGCTCATAGAGTTATACTTATTCTAAAAAACGCCCCAGACAAGTTCTTCATGGAGCGAAACTTCTATTAATATTCTTAGTATACTAGAAAGGAAGAAAAAGTCAAGAAGAAAAGGTAATCTCTAAACACATATGACGGTTTCCACTAGAATGGAAAAATGAGCATACAAACGGCTAGAACACTCAAAGAATAAAGGATCCCTTCGGGGTCCTTTATTCTTTGCAAACTTTTGCGAGGAACTATCAAAGCTTACTCCATTAGTTATTCCTGTGACAAAGAATGTTATTCGAGTGAAAAAGTTAATGATACATTGACAGTAACTTTTGTCTCGCCTTGGGCGAGAGTAACTTTTTCAACACTGCTACTATTTCCTACCATGGCGTCTTTAGCATACATCATCGGATATGCATTACCATTATTTTCTGTATACACTTTTATATCTCCTAAAGATTTACCAAGAGACTTTGCTGTTGCTTTTGCTTTTGCTTTTGCTTTTTCAATAGCCTCGCTCCTCGCCTCTGCAATCAGAATTTCACTATTTTCTATACTAAAGTATGGACCTGAAATATTTTTTACTTCATTATTTCCAAGAAGTGCAAGTACATCCCCAGCCGAGTCAATTTTCCTTACTTTAACAGAAATATATTCGCTTACTTCATACCCCTCAAGCTTTGGACTAGCGGGCGAACACTTTAGAGCAGTACAAACTGATGTAGGGTAAGTATACTTTGGATTTACACTATAGCTTTCTGTTTTAATATCTTTACTAGCGACACCAAGCACCTTTAGTCCATCGCTTATTTTTGTCATCGTGACTTCAACCTTTTTCTGCGCGTCTTTTACATTTGGCGATACTTCTATGAGTGAAAAGGTGACGGTAGCAATGTCCGGCGCGGACATAGCTTCACCATTACCTTCTACGGTAAGGGTCGGTACTGCAATATCATTACTATGAAGCGCGCTATAGCGATAGGTAGTGGCTGCAAGAATGAGCGAAAAAACGACAGCAAGGGTGAGAGCCGTTACGTGCCAGTTCTTGATAAAAAATTTATTTGTTTCATTCATATAGTAAATTTAAATGGGATTTAAAAATTAAGTAGTTTATAATACGTCAAGTATACCTTATTTGGTGCAATGACGGGCAAAAAGTAACAAAAATAACAAAACTAATTTAGCCCCTCACACTCTCCCCTCGAACGCTTGCGCAAGCAGGGCAAAGGAGCACCTGAGTTTCTTCTTTGTTTTCTCCTAAAAGATCGTAATAATCCTCCGTCGCAGCTGTACAGTCCTCGCATTTTCCGATGACTTCCCTCTCCCCCCCGAAGTCCATTACTTTTCTATTATCAAAAGTGTAAAGAGTTCCCTTAAAATGTTTTCCCGGATACTTTTCCATATAGCTATGCATGCCATTGTGAAGCTGATACACATCCTTAAAGCCTTCTTTGAGAAGATAGGCCGACATTTTTTCACATCTCACCCCGCCTGTGCACGTTGTTACAATGGTTTTGTCCTGATGGATTCTTAATTTTTCAATCACGTTTGGCAAGTCTCTTGAAGCGACAAGTCCTGGGTCAATAGTCTTTTCAAAATGTCCGGACTTTATTTCATAAGAGTTTCTCATATCGATGACAACAAAATCTTTCCCGCTTTCATACCAAGAATGAAACTCCTCGGCCTTTAAGGGTTTTCCTGTTTTTTTCCGTGGGTCAATACTTTTAGGAAATTTTGTGCTAACTATTTCACTCCTCACTTTTATAGAGAGTTTTGGAAAAGCATTGCCATCCCCTTCACTTTTTTTCACATCAATATTTTTGAAGCGCCTATCCGCGAGAAAAATCTCTAAAAATTTTTCAGTATTTTTTGTCTCGCCCTCAAGAGTTCCATTGATACCCTCTTCTGCCAAGATGATACGCCCTTTGAGCGAAAGCGCTTCGCAAACACCACGAAAATACACCATTAGCTCTGGCGCATTTTTAATGGTGACATATTTATAAAAGAGTAACACCGTATACATATGCGCATTCTAACAAAAAACACAAAAAATAAAAGGGGGTCACACCTTATTCCCCACCTCCAGTCCTTCCTCATGACTATACTCATTTTATTTTAAACTTTAATGAAATTTAAATTGTCATTATAAATTTCTCCTTACTCTTTCTTATTTTTTTTATCTCTGCATACTTCTCATTTTCTACTCTTTTGCCAAGGGCACAGATAACGGCTACCGTATAGCCGCTTTCCTTAAGACTAAGGATTTCGTCATACGCGCTTTTATCGAAGCCCTCCATCGGAGACGCGTCTATTTCGTGTAGTGCTGCAGCTATCAGCATAAAACCAAGTCCTAAATACGCTTGCTTCGCTGCCCAACTCGCTTTCATTTCTTCACTCATGAAAGAAAGGGCTCCGTTCATCATGTCCGCATAGCCGGCAAGTGACTCTTCGGTTACCCCCCTTTCTTTTACTATTCTCTCTACATATTCCTTAACATCATTTTCATTCTCATTTGTTCTTGAGGCAAACACAACAAAGTGTGAGGCATCAGTTACTTGCGCCTGATTATACGACGCAGCCCGGAGCTTTTCTCGAACGTCTGTGTCACTTACGAGAATAAGCTTGTACGGCTGAAGGCCATATGACGACGGAGCCATACGCACCACATCCAAAAGATAATTGACATCCTCTTCCGTCAGCTTTGCTTCTTTATTATATTCTTTAATTGCGGCTCGCCACATGAGGGCTTCATGAATGGTTTTCATGTTTTTTATTTAAAATTATTAATTACCTCAGTATAAATTAATGACTTTAGTTTGTAAAGTTACTAACAAACTGATACAATTAATCGCATGTTTCGTACAGAAGAACAAGTAAAAAAACTTTGTAAAAACTGTCCTTTTGCAAAAACAGCAAATCTCCTCGGAGACACGGTAGTGCTTTTTATATTAAAGGAGATTAGCTCGGAAAGAAAATGTTTCTCAGACATTGAGAAAAGCCTCTCTATGGTTAGCTCAAGAACAATCACTGAGAAATTAAAATTCCTAGAAGAAAATGACTTACTCGAGCGTGCTGAAGAGCCAGGTAAACCAACCAGAGTTTTTTATTCCTTAAGCAAAAAAGGGCAGGCTTTTAAGAAGGTAGAATCTTCCCTCCTTTCTTTTGGAAATGAATTTTTCCAAAGCCATTAAAGGCTATCAAGTCCTCATACCTTGTTTTTGTCTGATGAGAAGCTGTGATAGGCACAATTTCATCAGGAAGTGCACCTAAGAATCGGTAAACAGTGAATCCCGATTTTTCGAGAAACTTTACAATGTCAGACAAAGTATAGTTGTACCGGGTAAATGAAGAGGGCGAACTTTCAAAAAGAATAGCCTCTACTTTTTGCAAACTTTTTCCAAGTCCAAGTAATGCTTGTAATTCATAGCCTTCAACATCAATTTTGAGTAGCGATATTTTTTTAAGTGAAGCGCAAATAGTTTCTAGCGTCATAACTTTTACTTTTATCCCTACCTCTCCAATATAATTCATATCGCTCACATACGAAGAACTAAGGAAGGAAATTTCATTTCTCTCGCCCACACCGGCGCTAACGAGGCTTATGTTTTTATAGAAAGCAAGACTTATATTTTCCTTAAGATACGAAAAAGTCTTTGGATGTGGCTCTATAGCTATCACTTTGCCAAAGGTGCCAACTCCTTGGGAGGCGGTGAGCGATACTGTTCCTAAATGTGCTCCAGCATCAACAAAAATATTTCCTTCATCTAAAAGGAAGTGCACAAATTCTTCCTCCTTCCTCACTGCATTTCTATGAAAATAAAGCCATAGCGCATAAGGAGAGTAAGAAAGTTTTATTTTATAAAATTTTCTCACCACGAGTATCTGTGAGGTGAGCCTTAACCTATACAAAATGTAGAGGAGGAGAGGAAAGACTTTTCCCCTTCTTAAACTCTTAAGAATAAATAACTTTTCTTTTTGAGTCTTAAAGAAAAAAAATCTAGACACTTTTATTAAAGTCTTCATAATCTTCCCTAAAAAACTTCTTTGAAAGCGTATAAATACTATAAGTTATAAAGAACGCCGCAAAAACATCGATACTATAGTGAAGGTGAGAAAGCAGTGCAGCTGATCCAAAGACTATGGCAGACAGAAGGAAAAGATTTCTTAAATACACATGCTTCCAAAACATAAGTGCAATAAGAAAGGGAAGCCCTGTGTGCCCAGAGAAGAAAAGGTCATTGCCGGTAGTAATGAAATTAAGGAGATTAGACTCTAAATTAAGTTGCGTGGGAAATGGTCCAATATGTGTCATGGAAACAAAAAGCGCACGTATTGAAATAAAGAGGCTTATTGTCTTTACTATATAGGGAGCTCCTTTGTAATAACGGAAACAGAGTGCTACCACAAAGAGACTAAGCGCAATAGCCCCATAAACGAAAAGAAATTCTGTATCCCTAACCCTAAAATTACTCAGTATTATATCTTCGACATAACTACTCGCTTTTACTTGAGCAAAAATACTAGCGTAATGCGTGAGAAAAATAGAAAAGACAAAGAAAGTTAAGCCCTCAGCTAATGATTCATTATACTTTCGCTTTTCTTTTGATATTGACTGCATACAACATTTTTATTATACACGACGTTCACACACCCTACACTGTTTAGAAGGACAAATTCTTTAAAATAATCTATACTCTCTTTACAAGAGAGTATAATTTTTAGAAAATGTTAATAGTTTTGACACACTTTTATCACACGAGTTGAAAGACAAAGTGAAGGAAAGAGAAGTTATCTTTACCTTTCACACGTGGGGAATTAATTCGCGGAGGAGTTTTCTGGTGTGTGCCAAATTTCGATGAAGCGGAGCCTCCCTTTACCGTAAGACATGGAGAGTATCGAATCACTTCGCTTGAGGAAAACGGAACTAGTAAGGTAAAAAATTTATCTGGACCCTGGAGTAACATAGAGACCAGCTCTACGTGGAATTTTTATGAAACGGGAGTAGATGCTAACCTCTCAATAGTATCCCTTTCTGATGAAACGATTGCACGGCCAGGGTTTCACCCTTATTTTAGCAGTCGTGACGACGAATTAGTGAGCATTGATGCGATACTACTACAATACTCAAAGCGGAAATTAAGAATGGTGAAAAGAAAATTATACAGGTAAATCAAGTGTGCAAGTCATGCGTCGCCACTCTGCTCTATACAAACAAAACTATAAAACTTACCTTTTCTGTTCTTCCTGAGTCCACTACCAAAGACTACACATTTGCATTTTGCATTTGGACAGACAATATCTCTCACTATGTCTGCGTAGAACCAGTTCTCGGAGTTGGTATGTGGGATGGTACCCTGCCACACTTTTTCACACTTACAGGACATGAAAGAATACTTCTTAAAGTTTCAATAGAGCTCATTCTTTAATTGCAAATAATTCGCAGATACTTACTCTGCTTCTCTCAGTGATGTTTCTGATTTCCCCGTTTGATTATTATAGGAAATAATAAATTCATTATTGTAACCTGGTGGAAGGTTGATGAAATTTTTCTTTGCAAGCTCTTCAATATTTATTGGATATTGTCCATATACATTTTTATAATTGAGCGCTGCAGAGTCTAATGCTTGTGTCACATAAGTGTTGAGTAACTGGTCTCCAATCAATTTTTTAAGTGAAGGCGTCTTGGCTGTCTCATACGCAACTTGTAAGAGGTCAGTTCTCAAATCTTCATCCCTATTGAGACGCTTCAAATATCCTGTGTACGCAGTGACGACACTTGTAGGTACGCCTTCTTTAGATGCTGCAATAGCTAGGTACTGCCCAGTTTTATCAAAAGATCTTTCAATAATCTGATACTGAAATGCTAAGTAATACGGTATCTCCCAATTATTTGGTAATGCTTTCATTCCACGCTCCGCAAGCGGCAGCACAGCATCTAGGGTCCCTGCCTGATTTTTGGTCGGTAGCCATAATACGGCAAAAGTGTAGGGGTAAGCAAAGTTAGCGTCGAGCACTCCGATATTATAATGGTATTTAAGAAAAAGATTTTTATCTTTAACACTAAGTCCAGAATTTTGAATGATACTAATCCAGTAATAATCAGCCATCACCACCCTAAATCCAAAGTTGACGAGCTTGACCATACTTTCAGGCAAAATGTACTGTAGCGGTGGTGATATTTCACTAAGATTTTTTTTGTAATCATCACTCACTTTTTGTACAACAAAAAGTGCCGAGTACATAAAAAGAAAGAAAGAAATGGTGGATATCTTCCGTAGATTTTTGGTGACGAAATTACTCTTGTTACTTTCTTTCATGCACGCTAAAAATCTTTTTTCTGAAACAGGGCTCGATTAGCATAAAAAAGAATGACTCCGTAGATGAAAACGTAAGAGATTGCGAAAACAATAGTTTTAGCATCTGGCGCAACTTTATAAATGACCTCATTTCGTAGATTAAATTTTTCTAGGTTGGGTAAAAGGTAATAGGTCGCCCCTAAAACTGTTTTAGTTACCAGAGATGTGCTTTTTTCGATTATAGTCTCAATAATCGGACCTGAGTGACCGATGAGAAAGATAGCTCCTGTAAAGAGGGCCGAAAGCACCGGAGAAGTTAAGAGTGAGAAAAGGAAAGCGACAAGAATGAGCAGTATGACTTCAAGACTGCTGAAAAAAAGCGCCATGATAACAAAAGGAAAGTAGGAGATGGCACCCTTAGATAGTAGTAGTAACAGAAAAGCTGTACTAGTTATGATGGTTACCACCGTCACAGTAAAGAGTAGACCTAAGGCCTTACCAAAAATGACAGACTGTCTTTCGACTGGTTTTGGAAGTATAAGAAAAAAAGTTTTTCTTTCAATTTCTTTATGTATAAGGCTTGCTGCGATGAAAATAGCGATAAATATCTGAAGCAAATATATTGCCGTCAAACTCAAATTGATGATAATGCGAATATCCTGGTCAAGAGAAATAGTTCCAATGAAAAATGAGATAAGCATCATAACGACCGCAATAATGACAGAGCCTAAAATAATCCGATCTCTCACGGTTTCTTTAAATGTGTTTTTTGCTATTACAATACTATGTCTTATCATATATTTTTTTACTTTCTCTTGGTGACTATTGAGACAAAGGCAGCTTCTAAATCTTTATGACCTTTCTTAATTTCCTTAGGATCCCCTATTGTTATGAGCTCTCCTTTATGAATAATTCCAACAACATCACATATTTCTTCTACGTCACCTAGAATATGAGAATTGAAAAAAATTGTTTTTTTCTTTGCTTTTAGAGCTAGAATTATTTTTTTAATTTCAGCCCGGCCAAGTGGGTCGAGTCCGTCGAGTGGCTCATCAAGGAAAAGCACGTCTGGATCATTAAGGAGCGCTTGAGCGAGACCCAGCCTCTGAAGCATGCCCTTTGAATACGTCTTTATTCTCTTTTTCTGTGCGTGAAGTAGACCAACTTGATCGAGCACTACTTGTACTTTTTCAGTATCTTCTTTTTCAATCTTTCTAAAAAGTGAAAGTGCAAATATAAGAAATTCTCCACCAGTAAGCTCTAAATAAAAAGAGGGTGACTCTGGCATAAAACTGATACGTGATCTTGTTTCCTTTTCTTTAACACTCTTACCACCAATAGAAATTTCGCCTTCGCTTGGCTCAGTGAGTGATACTAGCATTTTCATGGTAGTTGTTTTACCAGCTCCATTCGCGCCAAGAAATCCAAATATTTGACCTTTCTTTACCGAGAGTGTGAGATTTTTTACCGAGTAGGTCTTACCTTTGTCATACGTCTTACTAACATTTTTGAGCGAGATTTCATTCATTGGTATATCATAGCAAATGTTATGCCGAAAATGCAAGAAACGCTTATGTGAGCATATTATCTGAAGAAAGTAACTGCTGTTTTCATGAGGTGACGTACAGACGTATAGGCAAGCTTATAGAGTGCATCAACCAGAACCACGGTGAATGCGAGCGCTACGAGTATATAGAGGAAATTGTATGGCAGGTCCGTTGTTCCAAAGAGTTTATTTCCGATATCTGAGTAAATGCTTCCGAGGAGCAGAATTGTTTCTGCAAAGATAGCAAAAAGAAGATAGCGGTTAGAAAGTACGTTAAAAGAAAAGATTGTTGTGTAATTCTTCCTTATTACAATCGCTGCAAACCAAACACAAGAAGAGATGAGCACAATTGCTGCGGATCTAGCAATTTCTAAAGAGTAAAGATTAAGGAGCGTATAAAAAACTATCATGGTTAAAGTTCCAATGTACAGTCCTATTGCTCCAATTTTCCCAAGGTCATACGGATTAAGAAGAGGCCCTTGATAGCGCTTAAAGGTGTATTTTTTATAGAGAGGCTCGCCATCTTCGGTTGCGAGAGCAATATCAAGAAGTCCGGCTGTAATAAAGTTAAGCCATAAGATTTGTATTGCTACGAAAGGAATTGGTGCTGACAGAAACACCGAAAGGAAAGTAGCGGTAACTATGCTCGTTGAAGCAACCATAAGAAAGGCAAGCGTTTTTCTTATATTTTCTGATATTATTCTCGCTTCGAAAATAGCAAGAACGATATCTGAAAAATCATCCTCCGCAAGAACGAGATCTGACGCCTCCTTTGCTACCTCCGTCCCCGTTTTACCCATGGCGATTCCGATATTGGCAAGCGAAAGAGCTGGTCCATCATTAACTCCGTCTCCCGTCATAGCGACTATTTCTCCCTCACTTTGAAGTATAGAAATAATTCTTTCTTTGTGTAGTGGGCTTGCTCTTGCTATAACCTTTAAGGATGGAATTACCTTTTTCAAATCATCGTCGCTCATACTATCTAACATCTTTCCGGTAAAGGCGAGCTCTGTATCCTTACTGAGTATACCAACTTCACGGGCAACATGCTTCGCCGTCAGTATATTGTCACCAGTAATCATGACTATTCTAATCCCCGCTTTCTGACACTCTTTTATTGACTGCGCCGCTTGCTCCCTTATCTTATCCTCAAAAACCACAAGTGCTAGTGATTTACTTTCAAGCACAGAGAATTCCCCATCTTTATCAAGTGTCCGACATGTGACGCCAACCACTCTATACCCCTGCTCGACAAATGGTTTTATAGTTTGCTCGTCTATACCTAAAACCTCTGGCGCCCCTTTATAAATTTGCACATATTTGCCATTAATTAAAAATTCTTTGGCATTATATTTTGCTTCGCTGGTAAAAGGAACCTCCTTTGTCTCCTCATAAGAAAAGGATCCTTTAAGAAATTTTTCTACTGCAAGCTCAAGCACGTCACCGACTTTTTCTCCATTGATTATTTTAAGATCAAGACTGTGATAAAGATAACTTTCAAAGTCTTCTTTAGAAAGCTTATCATCAAGCGCCACCACTTGTTTTACTGAAAGGTCACCATAGGTAAGGGTTCCGGTTTTATCTGTGCAAATATAAGAAACAGAAGCGAGTGTTGATCCCGAGTGTAGATTTCTGAGTAGTGCTTTTGCACGGCTAATGTGAAGAGCTCCAAGAGAAAGAACGATGGTGAGCACTACAGGAAGACCCTCTGGAATAATGGCGACTCCGAGTGCCACCCCGGTTTTGACTGCTTCATATAACTGCATACCCTTTTGTACTGAGAGGAGGAAGAATACTCCGACAATAAACGCAAGTATGATAAGCAATCGAAAAGAAAAGTGAGTTAATTTCTTTTGAAGTTCAGACTCTTTAATTATATTCTTTGAAATGTCTTCGGCTATTTCTCCAATAAAGGTATTTGGCCCTATTTTTTTCACGAGCATAAAACCACTCCCCGAAACGACAATACTGCTTTTAAAAAGTGACCCTGATTTTGTTTTTGATACAGGAAGTGACTCTCCGGTGATCTGGCTTTCATTAATCATGATTTCGAAAGACTCAAGTATCTCACCGTCTGTAGGCACTATGTCTCCCGACTCGAGGAAGACGACGTCGTCGATAGTGACGTCTTCTGTTTTAATAACTAAAAGTGAGCCACCTCGTATAACTTTACTCTTAGTGTGAGTCAGCTTTTTGAGTGCTTTAATCGCATTGTTTGCTCTAAACTCTTGGAAGGTACCGACGCAAGCATTGAGAACAAGAATTCCTAAAATTACAATGCTGTCAGTATAGTCTTTCGCGAGACCCGAAATAAGAGCTATGACAAGTAATATATAAATGAAAGGGCTAGAAAACTGTTTTAAGAAAAGAAAGAAAATAGAGTTGTTTTCCTTTTCTATTAAAAGATTTTTCCCATATTTTTCATTATTTTCTTTTGCTTCTCTTTCTGTTAAACCAGAATAATTTGTATGAAATGACATGCGATTTATTGTAACATGAGAGAAAAAGACGAAATAAGAATAAGTAAGAAATCTAAAAGCTTAAAAAGCTTTCAGCTACTATGGAACGTATTTCAAAAGTTTCCCCCATCCTCCTCTTCTTTCTCTTCTCTCCTTACTTTTACTCGAGGGACTCTAGTACATCATTTAAATTTTGATATTTAAAAGTAAAACCAAGATGCGTGGCTTTTTTTACATCCATTTTTACACTGCTCATAAACATACGAGTAAAGTAACCAAAATAAAGAACCCTGGGCTCACGCCACAGGGTATTGGGCGCAATCCTTTGTACTACTTTAGCTAAACAGCTTCGCTGTTTAGCGTGTTTTGATTACAAAACACGACTCGCTACATCCCCGGGCTGACGCCACGGGGTATTTACGCGTTAATAA
>JAYVAE010000016.1:0-15971 GCA_043751115.1 bacterium
AGATGCAATCAACGGATGGTCAAAACAAAGTTTAATAAATCTTTGTTGCTATGATTGGATTAGGAGACAGTGGGAAGAGGTTAATTAGGGATGGTATTACTGGAAATAATACGAACTCAGGCTTCGTAGACGCAAAGAGTAATGCGCTTAATACTTTTAAAAGCACCTCAAATACACTAGAGGATGCAGTACGAGTAAAAACAGATACTTCTTTTACTGATGCAAAAAATACTAACGCACAGCTCAATCTTTCTGTTCCTGATTCGAACCTTGTCTATACTTTACAAGAACAAAGAAAGGTAATAGAAAAAGTTTTGACAAGTAGAGACTTAAAAAATGAAACACTCACTCTAGAAAGTAATTTTGCTCTTGAATTAAATGCTCTTGAAGAAGAAGCTGTACTTATAAAAAATTATCTAGATAATCTCGCCGACGCCTACGCCAAAGCACTCCCGACACAAACATTTAGTCAAAGCGTTATCGACGCCGGAAAGATCCTTGTCAGCGCTGCAAGAAGTCAAGTTACTAGTTCCATTACAAGCATTCAGGCATCCAAGACAGCCCTCAATAATTCCCTAGCTCAAAAAAACATTGCTGAAAAAAACTCTGGACAGAGTACATCTTCTGGAATTGCTGATGCAACCATCAAGCAGTCTCTTGGTGCGCTCAATGCAGCGCAGTCTCGTTATCAAAAAACTCTCATTCGAAGCCCCCTCACTGGGACGCTTAACTCTCTTTCTATCAAAACGGGAGACTTTGTAACATCATTTACTCAAGTTGGAGTAGTTTCAAATAATGGCTCTCTTGAAATAAAAGCTTACGTGAATGCTGAAGATGCAAATAGTGTGTCCGCCGGTCAAACAGGCACAGCAATTTCAAGTAAAAGTACTGAAAAAGTTGTAGTCACAAAAGTTGCTGAAGCCTTAGATCCTATAACAAAAAAAATTGAAGTGAAGCTTGCACTCATCAAGAGTAGTGACACATTTATTAATGGAGAAACAGTTACCATCTCACTTGATTCAAAGGAGATTTCAAAAAATGCTGTATCATCTCTTCTCCTCATTCCCCTTTCTGCAATTAAAATAACTCCAAACGGTGCGCTCGTTTTTACTGTTGAAGACGGCATAGCGAAGGAGATGAAAGTAAAAGAAGGAGCTCTCTACGGTGAAAATATTGAAATAAAAGAAGGGTTAACCAGTGAATCAGTTATAATCATTGACGCCCGCGGTATTAAAAACGGGTCAAAAGTTAGTGTTGCTATTTCCAGTAAATAAAATATGCACTCAATTTGGACATTTTTCTTAAAGAAGCGCGCGTTTACATATCTTCTCATGGCAGCATTTGTCATTGGAGGCATTTTTTCAGCAATTAATATTCCAAAGGAGTCTTCACCGGAAGTTATTATTCCGCTTGGCATCGTCTCTACTGTGCTACGAGGCGCTAATGCGGAGGATATAGAAAAGCTCGTCACAAATAAGCTCGAAGAGGAAATAAAAAATGCTACCAATATAAATAAAGTGACCTCCGTTTCTCGTGAGGGGGTGTCTATCATTACCGCTGAGTTTGAAGCAAGTGCGAATGTTGAGATTTCCATACAAAACTTAAAAGACGCAGTAGACAGAGCAAAACCAAAACTTCCATTAGATGCAACAGAACCACTCATCACAAAGGTTAACTTTGCCGATCAGCCAATACTTATTATTTCCATCTCTCAGGATTCCCCTGCTCCAAAATTAACAGAGTTAGGAAAGACACTCGAGACCGAACTTAAAAAGCTTAGCGGTGTTTCAAAAGTCACGATTAGTGGCACGAGGGACAAGGAAGTGAACGTCATAATAAGAAATGAAGACCTCACAAAATATGGCCTCAGTCAATCTCAAATTATTCGTGCTATACAAGGTGCAAATAGCTCACTTCCTGTTGGAACCATAGAGACAGACAAAATAGACTACCCTCTTAAATTTAATGCGTCTCTTGACGTACGAAGTCAAATCGCTGACATTCCCATAACATCTCTCGGAGGTGCGACTATTTATGTGAGGGACGTAGCAACTGTTTACGACGGCTTAGAAGCACCAAAAACAATTTCTCGAATTTCAACCGGTGGCAAGCCGTCAGAAAACTCCCTCACACTCAGCGTTTATAAAAAAACAGGTGGCGATGTTTCTAAGATTGCCAAAAAAGTGAGAGATAGAATTGAAGAATTAAAAGAAACACCTCTTCTTGAAGGTTCGCAGGTTGTCATCACGATTGATAATGGAGAGCAAGTAGAGAAAGACTTGAAAGACTTAACAAGAGTCGGCATTGAGACGATAATTCTTGTCATGCTCATGCTTTTTCTCACCATTGGCTGGAGAGAATCACTCGTTGCAGGACTTTCTATCCCTCTTTCATTTGTCATCGCATTTATTGGTCTTTATGCGTCAGGAAATACAATAAACTTTATATCGCTCTTTTCTCTTATTTTGGCCATAGGTATACTTGTTGACTCTGGCATAGTGGTCGCAGAAGGCATACATGCGCGTCTCAAACTGTATAAAAACCCTGAAGATGCAGCACTTGCTACAATAAAAGAATATTCCTGGCCTCTTATTGCAGGAACGCTAACAACAGTTGCGGTTTTTGCACCTCTTTTCTTTCTCTCCGGCGTAGTTGGGCAATTTATTTCATCTATTCCTTTTACCATTATCTTCGTACTGATAGCTTCTATTGTTGTCGCCCTTGGTATGGTTCCACTTCTTGCTATTGTCCTTACGAAAGAACATAAAAGCACATTCGAGGAAAAACAAGAACACTACTCTGAGAAAGCAAAAGAGTGGTATCAAAACCTTCTTCACTCAATACTTTCAAGCGCTCTAAAACGAAGGCTCTTTCTGGCAGCGCTATTTTCATCATTTGTGCTATCACTCTTCCTACCGGTACTTGGCATTGTTAAAGTTCAATTTTTTCCTCAAGATGATCAAGACTTTGTGTTTATCTCTATAGAAACTGAGCAAGGGACACCACTTAATGTTACAGACCTTAGTGTCAGAGAAGTAGAGGAAGTGCTCTACGCAAGTGAAATACCAAAATCTTTCGTTACAACTGTTGGTGCAAGCTCTGCTTTTTCATCAGATGGCGGTTCTAGCGCGTCAAAGCTTGGAAATATAACAGTCAAACTAAAACCCAAAGAAGAGCGTCCCTATACCTCAACAGAGGCGGTCGAGCTTCTTTCTGCTGAGCTAAGTGAAGTGTCATCAGCTAAAATAACTGTCTCTCAAGGAAATAATGGCCCTCCTTCTGGTTTCCCTGTTTTGATTTCATTTACAAGTAATAGTCTTACCGATTTAACAAAAGCAGTTTCTTTGGGAGAAGATGTATTAAAGAAAATTGATGGCGCTATTGATGTGAGTTCGTCGATGAAAGACAATAGTAACCAATTTACCCTGACATTCGATAGAGCAAAAGCTGGAGAATACGGAATAAGTGCTGGCGCACTCGCTGAAGCGCTCAGAACTTCAGTAGCTGGCATTGTTGCCACCACCATCTCAACTAATGGTGAAGATATAGATGTGCTCGTCAAATCAAATATAAATCCAAACTTTGTAAGTCCAGAAGATACTAATGTGACGACACTGGACTCACTAAAACAAATACCGATAATAACACAGTCAGGAGAAATAGTTCTCACTGGCTCACTAATGACAACAAAACTTGAAGAATCTCTTAGTTCGATTACCCATAAAGATGGTAAGCGGCAATGGTCTGTGACCAGCAATGTAGCTCAAGGTAAGATGGCAGTTGATATTGTTTCTGAATTCAAAAAACAAATTGGGTTCTATGAGCTCCCTGATGATGTTGCGGTATCCTACGGAGGAGAAACTGAGGACGTTAACAGAACATTTGCTGAAATGGCGATCGCTCTTCTCATTGGAATGACACTTATGCTGGCAATACTCGTTGTAGAATTCAACTCTTTTAGATACTCTTTCTATCTTCTTCTCGCTGTGCCTCTGTCACTAACTGGCGTCTTCATCGGACTTGCTATTTCTGGTAAATCGCTCTCATTCTCTTCTATGCTGTGGCTCGTCGCCTTGGCAGGAGTTATCATCAACCATGCTATTATTCTTCTTGATTCCGTACTTCATAATTTAGAGCGAGAAAAAGAGAAACAAGCTTCAGAAAGAGACACATTAATGAACGTTATTGTAAGCTCCTCCGCGCTAAGGCTCAGACCTATTTTCCTCACAACTATCACAACGGTGATTGGAATGATACCACTTACTACCGTTTCTGCTCTCTGGGGACCACTTGCCTTTACCATTATGTTCGGACTTACCTTTTCTATGATACTTACCCTCATACTCATACCATTACTCTTTTACATGTATCCAGGCAGTAAATATATAGACATGAAGTAAGATAATAATTCATCCTTCATTTAGAGTCAAAAATCACTGGCTAGAAAGACAAGTCTTCTGCACCTCCTTACGTCTGTTATAACTTTTCCTTTGCTTCTTCCTTATCTCTTTTGGTCTAGTGGTGACCTGTCAGGAGGAACTTGATAATACGATATTAGAAATTTAACAATGTTGAAAAAGGGATCGGTTAATGTTGCACTCGCGTACTCTGCACCTTGCGGATATGTGTGAAAAAGAAAAACTATATACTTTGGATCATACGCTGGGAAATAACCAAAAAGTGAGTGCAAATATCTATCTTCATAGTATCCCCCTCCAGGCTTTGGCATTTGAGCTGTACCAGTTTTTGCAGAAATAGAATAAAACGGCATCTTATACTTTCCATCTTTAAGCGCATTATCAACCACGTGGACGAGCATTCTTGATATTACTTCACTCGTTTCTTCTTTAATTATTTGCTTTTCTTCCGGAGCCTCCCAGAACTTGATACTTCCATCCTCGAACACTATTTTTTCAAGAACATGAGGTGTGACGAGCTTTCCACCATTCCCCAGTGCCGCAAGCGCCCTTACGGCTTGTATCGGAGTAAGAGCAATACCTTGCCCGAACCCTGCAGTCGCGCTATCGACAAATACTTTTGAATCTAAACTTTCAGAAAGGCCACTCGCCTCTCCTGGAAGATCAATACCAGTTTCATTTGCGAGACCAAAGTCTTTAAAATATTTTTGAAAGCGCTCCACACCCATTCTCTCAACAAGAAAAACAATGCCGACATTGAGAGACTTGTCTAGTATTGTCTGCATTTTAGTTGTTCCTCTCGCTTTACCGTCAAAATTCTTTACTTTATATCCATCAAGCTCTCTGAAACCTGTATCTGTATAAGTAGTATCTGAGGTGACCTCACCACTATCAAGCGCCGCAGCAACAGTAATCGGCTTTATTATGCTTCCCATTTCATAGACACCAGAAACAATTTGATTAGAAAAAATTCTCGTATCTGGAACTTTAGAAAATTGATTTAAATTAAATGTGGGCACTACCTCCATTGCTAGGATGGCTCCAGTCTTTGGGTCCATGACTATGCCACCGACTATTTCAGATTTCCATGTTTCCTTTGCACGGAGGAGCTCATTGTAAAGCATTCTCTCTACATTATCTTCGAGAGTCAGGTAAATATCGCCATGCTTTCTATCGTAATTACTTACTTCATTTTGTCTAATATCAGAAAACAACTCCGCAAAAAAGTTTACTCTAACTCCTCCGTCGTCTCGTGATAATTCATCATTATAATACTTTTCTACCCCATAGAGTCCCCTGACTCCTCTTCCATCATCGCCGACAAAGCCAACTATTTTTGAAGCTAAATCATCTGCAGTATAAACACGATTATTTTTTGAGACTATAGCAAATTTATACTTTTTGAGATTAAGATGTTTTACTTGCTCTTCTGTTAAATTGGTAGCAATTATTTCATAGGGATCAGTCTTCCTTACTACTCTATTTTCAAACAACTCTTCATTATAAAGATTATTTGATTTTATATAATCTCTCATCAAAGTAATATCATCGCCACTTAATTGAGATGGGTTGATACTGATTTCGTACGTCACTGCCATTTCAGCAAGTGAAACATATGACTTCCCTGATTTCATAAAAATACCTCCTCTATCAAAGGAATCAAAGAAAGGTCTCACATATTGTTTTTTTGCAAGTTCGCTATAATAATCCCTTCCCAAAACCTGTATTTGAAAAAGTCTGACGAGCGATATGATGGTGACTACGAGTATGAATACTGCAAAATAGTGTATTCTTCTGTCTTGCTCTCTAATTACGAGGTTTTTTTTCTCCTTATCATCTTTCATATAGAACCGAAAACGTTGCAATATCGTCTTTTTTAACTACAAATGAAGAGTTACTGACTACGTTAAAATTCTCATTTTTTACATAAGAAGTATCAATAAGGCTAATGAGCGTGGTATAAGCTTTTTCTGTTTTTACTATTTGAACACTTGTTTTCTTAATTTGAAGTGAGAGTTTTTTTAGTGAAATAGCATTTCCCGTTAGCGAAAGAAGGGTGACCGAATAGCATACAACAAGAATGAGCAGGATGAGCACTAAACCTTTTGTAACACTTTCTTTATTTATATTTTGTATCTCTGTGTTCATGATTTAGTTTATATTTTCTTTATAATTCTGAGCTGGGCACTTCTCGCGCGAGGATTGTTGATAATTTCACTACCCTCTGGCATTATTGCTTTTTTACTTACAAAAGATAATTCATTCTCTCTTTTTCTTACTTCATGTTTTACCATTCTATCTTCAGTACTATGGAAAGTGATAATGGCAGCAAGTGCGTCAGGCTTTAAAATTTTAGGCAAGGAGTTTATAAGTGTCGTGAGGGCGCCAAGCTCATCGTTAACAGCCATTCTCACCGCTTGAAAGGTCTTTGTGGCAAAGTGAGTCCTTCCATAGTGATAGGCTTTTGGAGTAGCTTTTCGTATAACTTCAATGAGCTCAAATGTTGTAGTGATCGGCTTTATCTCTCTTTCTTTCACTACCCCGCTTGCGATGCGATACGCATACTTCTCGTCTGAGAAAGAGGACAAAATGAGAGTAAGTGTCTCAAGCGACCACGTGTTCACGACATCTTTGGCAGTGAGATCCTCGTCACTTACTTTGTCTTTAAGTGTCATCTGTAGTGGCTCATCAAAGCGAAATGAGAAACCCCTCTCACTACTATCTAACTCTTCTGATGAAAGACCAAGGTCTGCAATGATGCCATCTATTTTTTCTATGGACAACCTAGTCAGAATTTCTTCTACATTTCTAAAATTATCTTGAATGTAATGTATTTCTACTTTTCTTTCTTTAGCTATTGTTTCAAGATTTTTTTTTGCATCTATGAGGGCAGTGCTATCTAAATCTAAACAAATAAGAGTAGATTTAGGAGCAAGTTTCTTTAGTATCTCTTTACTGTGACCACCCCTGTTGACAGTAGCGTCAATGATAATAGACGGAGTCTCACTTATCATGAGTGCACTCACTGTCTCATTTAGTAGTACCGGCTTATGCATGATTTTAAAGAACTCCTAGCTTACTTAAGTCTTCCGCTAAACTATCTGCTGTATTTTCAGATTTTGAGAGGCATATTTTCCATGCCTTTTCATCCCAAATCTCAATTCTGTTATACATGCCAGCAAGCACAACGGTACTACTTAGATTCGAATAAATAGCGAGAGTCTCCGGTATTACAATTCTTCCTTGTTTATCAACGTCTACTTCAAAAGCGTTTGAAAGAAAGAACCTACTAAAACTTCTCGATCCATTATTTCCAAAGCCTGCTGAAGAAAGCTTTGTTGCAATTATCTGCCATTCACTTTGTGTAAAAAGAAAGAGCGACTTATCAAGGCCGGATGTCACAATAACTTTTTCGCCAAGGCATTTTCTCCATTTTGAAGGAAGAGTAAGTCTTTTTTTGGAATCTATTTCGTGATTGTATTGACCGATAAGCATATCAATTTGGTAGGGTTCCCACTTTCCCCCACCTTCAACCATTATAACCCACTTAACCGTATTATGAAAAAGAAAAACTGTGGATAGACTCCACAGTTTTTCTTTTATTAGGACAAAAAGTTGGTTGGAAAACAAGAATAAGTGTAGCGAAAAGTGTATAAGAAGGTGAAAAACTCTTATTTTCTGATGTTTTTTCTCATCAGAAGCTCAATTTTTACTTAAAGCTTATCACTTTGTAGATAACATCTCCCTTAGGAGTTGAAACCAAAACTTCATCACCTTTATCCTTACCAAGTAAGGCTGAGCCTAGAGGAGACTCATTTGATATTTTATTAGTAAAAGAGTCAGCTTCTTCGCCTCCAACCAAAGTGAATTCTTTTGTCTCTTTGTCACCCTTTTTTTGAGCTAGAATAATACTGCCAACATGTATTTTATTTGACTTGAGGGCATCGGAGACAACAACGTTTTTTAACACTTCCTGAATATGAATTATTCTATCTTCGCACGCGGTTTGATCTTCGCGCGCTTGATTATACTCAGCATTTTCAGATAAATCCCCGAGCGATTTAGCATATTCAAGGGCATCTGCAACTTCCTTTCGTCTAACAGTCATCAGCGCTACTAATTCATTTTCTAATTCTGTTTTCTTTTCAAGTGTTAAATATTCCATATAGTAATCATTATTTTATCATAAAAAACTCATTTTGTATAGTTAGTTTCATCTCTCAAAAAAGTTATTACTTCCTTAGCGGTAATCGGTGCCCCGAAAGTATTACCCGCTTTGGCCTTTTCCATGACAATGGTAAGCACATACTTAGGATCGTCACTTGGAAAATAGGCAACCACGAGGGAATTTACTTTTTCTTTCTTTGCACCAACTTCCGCTGTACCTGTTTTAGCGGCAACACTTACCCCGTCAATGTTAAGAAGATGCGCAGTTCCATTTGTTACTGCCTGCCTCATCCCTTCTCTAACAATCTTTATATTTTCTTCTTCCATAGCAACTTTCGTTTTAGCTGTTTGCTCGCCAAGAAGAATAGTTGGAGTAATTAGATACCCTCCGTTAACCAAAAGTGCGTAGCTTCTTGTGAGTTCAAGTGGCGTAATAAGAAAACCAAATTGTCCAATGGACGTGTGATACGTATCGCCAACTCTCCACTCACTGTTCTTGAACTTTGTTTTTTTCCACTCAATAGATGGCACAGTACCGCTCATTTCTCTTGGCAGATTTATTCCTGTTTCAGATTCAAAGCCATACTTTTTCATGTACTCGTAAATACGATTAATACCAAGCCCTTTTTGACTTAGAAATCCTCCACCTATTTGATAAAAATACTCGTCCGATGAAACTGCAAGTGCCTCCCTCATATCTACATACCCATGTTTCTTCCAATCTCTAAAAATGCTATCTGGTCCTCCATATTTATTTTTAATCACGAGCTGACCTGAGCTATATAAATTTTCTAGTGGAGAAATAACTTTCTCTTCAAGTGCGGCAAGTGCCACAAATGGTTTTACAGTAGAGCCGGGAATAAATAATCCAGAAACAGGTCTATTTAAAAATTTGTTTTTATCTGAGCGGAGATCGATTGCAATTATATTTTTTTCCTCCTCAGTTTTTGCATTTGTCATTAAGTTATTGTCATATTCCGGATAATTAACGAGGGCTATTATTTCGCCATTTCTCACATCCATGAGGACAGCGCTTGCAGCTTCAAAGGAGGCTTTTTCTGCAAGAGCTTTTATGTTGGTATAAATATTTTCTTGAACTTTTGAGTCGATAGAAAGTTTTATATTTTGTCCTGACACGGGTTTTATCGCAACGTTTTGTGTGACAATTTCACTTCGCGCTGAAACCTCTATAACTCTTTCTCCTTTAATACCAAGTAGTTCATCTTGAAATTGCTTTTCTGCTCCGTCCTTTCCTACATATTCCTCTTGCCAAAAAACACCGCTCTTATCCTTTTTTGGATAAGAAATATAGCCGAGCACACTTGAAAATCCAGGCTTTTCAATATATCTCCTTTCAAGCACTTCTTCGTCTTCCCCTTGTCTATTAAAGGCAAGCGGGACTCCATTTCTATCTTCTATGACACCTCGCAGCGGAAATATCGGAATAGTTTTAATGGCATTATTCTCTGCTCTTTCTCTATAGTAATCCCCCTGCATCACTTGCAAACTATAGAGCTTTCCGCCTAGTAAAAGAAAAATAGCACCGATAGAAAAAAGTGACACATATGAAAGTTTTTTTGAAAGCGGCTTTTCGAAAGCTCCTTCAAGTTTATGCTCGTCAAAGCCTGGCTGATTATGAGAATCGAGAAAGATATCCTCAGGATTGAAGCTTGGCTCAAATGTAACTTTATTTTTTGATATACGGCGAAACAAATTCATATACTATGACTATAGCACAAAAGGAGGCGAGGAAAAGTGGAATTTTGCTTGTGCCAAAAAATAAATCCAGCAGAAAACAAAAGAAAAAAATGATGGTGAGTATGCCTTTTTTCCTTTTGCTTATATCTTTATTGTAAAGTAACATACAGTACTCCCATCGCTGAATAATTAAAGCCGCCTTTTATGTACAAAACCTTGGCTACATCCTCTTTTTCAAAAGAAATAAGAGAGACAGTTCCGAGTGAAAGCTCTTGATTTTCAGTGAGAAGCACAGCATCACCTTCACTTACTGGTATATCCTTTGGTACTTTTGCTTTAAATGTACCTGCACCGTTCCCTATAACCTTAAATGAGGCCTGTCCGCCGATGAGAGTTCCTAAGTTTTCTGCGCTATCTTTTGAAAAAAGCCTGACTAGCGCTGTATTTCTCGTTACACTCACTACTTTTCCAACAGCAATTCTTCCTCTTGTATAGACGATATCATCAATTACTATGCCTTCATTTTCACCTTTATTGATACGGAAGGTTTCATAAAGTGAGGCAAGTGGAGAGGTAACTGGCGAAACCATAACAGTAACCTCTTGTTCTTGCTTTGATTGTTCCACTAAGACGCACGGATTGAATAACTGCTTAGTACTAGCACCTTCTATTTTCTCATTCTGCACATTTTCTGTTGTAGTAGCAGTACCGAGTGTGAACGATGAAGTCGCAGTCGTAATAAATGGCGTGACCACTGTGGCACAAGGATTATACTCTGCTCTTGCTAAGGCACTATGCAATCTAGAATTTTCCGCTTCTAATTCTTTAATATAGAGTAAGGACTTTTCTTTGCTGATAAAAAAAGTTTTTGTTTTTTCCGCCGTTATATAGAGCGTCGAACGCGCGCCAAAATAAAGAGACAAAATTGGGTCAAATACTGTTAAAAAAAGTGGCTTTAAAAAGAACCAAGAGCCGAGTAGGACCGCCGTACTTCCAATTAGAACTATTCTTCTATAACGAACATTCTTTTTTTTATTTTTATCGGATAGGGATTGAATCATGATGATCAAGAAGTAAATCTCTATAGCTTTCTATGTCTTCTAAAATAATACCTGTACCCCTCACGACTGCAGTGAGAGGATCGTCGGTTACCGTTACTGCTACTTTGAGCTGCATATGAAGTAACTCGGGAAGCCCTTTAATGAGGGAACCACCCCCTGTTAGCATAAAACCATTTTGCATAATGTCTCCTAGCACTTCAGGCGGGGTAGTTTCAAGCACTTCTCTTACTGATTCAACGATTAAAGCTATAGAACTGTACATTGCTTGCCTTACATCAGCGTCTGTTACTACTACTTCTCGAGGTAGCCCTGTCACAATATCTCTCCCCTTACATTTCATTTCTTCTGGACCTTTGATGGGCATTGCAGAGCCTATTTGTATTTTTATATCTTCAGCCGTTTTTTCACCGATAAGCATTTTAAATTCATCTCGCATATACGCAATGATGTCCGCGGTGAGTTTATCTCCTGCTACCTTTAAACTTTTAGCGCGAACAACTCCAGAAAGAGATATAACAGCGATATCAGTGGTCCCCCCTCCAATATCCACTATCATACTTCCAACGGCTTCTTTGACGGGAAGATGTATACCGACTGCTGCCGCTACTGGCTCTTCGATTATATGTATTTCTCTTGCTCCAGCTGCTTTTGCCGCATCATAAACCGCGCGCATTTCAACATTAGTAACTCCTATCGGTATACCGATAAGTACGCGCGGGCGAAGAAACTTTTTATTCATGCTATTTGCCTTGTTTATGAGGTAGGCCAGCATCTCCTCAGTGACCTCATAGTCAGAGATAACACCGTCTACAAGAGGGCGAACTATTTTTATATGTGGCGGTGTACGCCCCATCATTTCTTTTGCTTCTATGCCAACTGCAACCACCCTACTTGTTTTTGTATTGAGTGCGACAACAGACGGTTCATTGATGACAATACCACGTCCCTTAACATAGACCAAAGTATTTGCGGTGCCTAAATCTATGCCGATGTCATTCGAAAAAGAGGAGAAGAATTTATTAACCATACGGCTATTTTAGCATTTCTAACCAGTTTTGTATTTCTTGACAATCTTATGTAAATATGATATAATTTAATAGTAAGTCTTTCCCTCTGCAATCAACCTAACGTCTCATCCAAAAGGAAACACATGCCAAGCGTACGACTTTTTTACTTATTGGTTGGCCACGATAGTGGTCACGGGTCCTCTTGGTCGGCTCGCCACTTCGAGCGCTTGTCTGGGCAATCCTCGTCGGCCCCCTTGGAGCAGTGACAGGCAACCGGCCCATTTGTGACCTTCGTGGCGATCTGGCTAGTCGTTAGCCTACTGTTAGGTTGACTGATCCACAGACTGCTGAAAAAGGCTTTTGAAGAAAACCCACCTTATTTGGATTTCTGACGAAACATCATTCTAACCTCCCGCAAGCCCGCTTGCGGGCTTTGCTTTTTGTATTTGATACACAAAAACTTTCTTTTGAAAAAAAGAGTGTGAACTGCTGTCGATTAATGCCAAGAAGCCTAGAGAGTACAAGCATCTTCGATAATCAGCCCCAACAAATTACTAATTACCCAGAACTGCGTCTATTTGCAATCCCCTTCGAATGATGTAAGAAAAGCTTCCATAGAGATAACTTCTCCTTTCTCGCCCTTTCTCTCTTTGATTTCAACACCACCTGCAAGAAGGGACTTATCTGAAATGACCGCCCTCATTGGTATACCAATGAGATCGGAGTCTGCGAACTTTTCTCCGGCAGATGAGTCTCTGTCATCAAAGAGCACTTCTACTCCCTGATCAGTTAGTTTTTTATACAGCTCCTCGGCTTTTTTATACGTGTCACTCTCTTTATCTTTCGATAATACAAGTAAATGAAGGTCAAATGGCGCAACAGAAGCTGGCCACACAAGCCCTTTCTCGTCGGCAAATTTCTCAGTAATGACACCCATGAGCCGGCTTGGGCCAATTCCGTATGAGCCCATATAGATAATCTGCTCCTCGCCATGTTCATCCATATACGTATAATCCAGCGCCTTACTAAAGCGTGTATCAAGCGGAAAAATATTACCCACCTCACACGCCTTTATTTGTTCGAGAGAATCAAAATCAACATTTAATTTTTTTGCATTTTCTTCATTAACTACTTCTTTGTTGTAGGCAATTTTGTTTTTTCTATCTACATAAATGAGATCCTCTCCAGCTTCAGTAAGCGTTTGAAATTCATGAGAGAAATTTGGTGTAAAGTCTCCGCCAGAAGCTACAGTGATATACGTATCTTCACCAATACCGACATCTTCAAAAACATTCGTATACACTTTTTTCATTCCCTCATAGAAACGCATGAGATCATCCTGATCTTTATGGAAACTGTAAAGATCTTTCATGCGAAATTCTCTGCCACGAAGGAGTCCAGATTTTGCACGGGCCTCATTTCTAAACTTTGTCTGAATCTGGTAGAGGAAAACTGGCAAGTCACGATATGATCGTGCCATATCTTTTACTATTGGAGTAATCACATCCTCATGTGTTGGGTTAAGTATGTATGAGTTGGAGCTCCTTTCCTTAGAGTTTTCGTTAGCCGGGAGCGTCTTCATGAGCACGTCAATAGTATCAAGTCGCCCAGTCGCTTCCCACCTTTCTAAAGGAGAAAGAGATGGCATAAGAAGCTCATTGCCGACTGTGTTCATGTGGTGACGAATGATATCTTCTATCTTTCTAAGAACACGAAGACCGAGCGGAAGCATGGTGTAGACGCCAGCCATTTCCTTATGTATATATCCAGCACGTGTGAGTAAAATTGCATTTTTTGAAACTTCATCTGCGGGGGCCTCTTTTCTTGTTTTAGTATAGAGTAGTGATTGCTTCATATATTTATATGTAATACATTCTACCATAGAGCAAACGTTCTCTCACTCTCGGCATCAATTCTTGGATGAGATTCGAGAAACAGTGAAGATTTTGACTGAGCCATACTTACTTGTACGGTGAAGAAAAATCTGACACTGTGACAAAGAAGATCGCCAAGAATTTATGCCGAGTAGAAGATATCTTTGATGGTGACGAGCACAAATAGTAACATAAGGAAGCTAAAGCCGATCGCATTTAGCACTCCAAAAAGTTTTCTATTCATCTTTCGCCTACTTATCGCCTCTCCGAGAACTATAACAGACCGTCCTCCATCAAGCGATGGAAATGGAAGTGTATTAAAAAATGCGAGGTTGATAGAAATGATAGCGGCAAGGAGAGCAACCGTTTTATATCCCATTTCTTCTGCCTTATGAACAACTTTCGCAAGCCCGACAGGCCCCGCTACTTGATCGGCAATACTCCCGCCAGAGAAAAGTGTGACAAAGAAGTCTTTAAAAGCTTTTGCAATGAGTATAGTAAATCGGACGAGATCGTTTGTCCCTTTTTGTACAGCTTCGATAAATGTTAGCTTAGCCATGCCCTCTACCGTGAGTCCCACTCCAATTGCCTTCTTGCCTTCTAATATTCCAAAAACAGGAGCAACTGTTAGTACATCTTCTACACCGCTTTTATTCTTATAAGCAATCTGCACAGGATCGTCACTTTTCTGTATGAATGAAATAGCATCCTTTGTTGAATTCGTTGATGCCTTCTCACCTTTTCGAGAAAGAGCAAGTATTTGATCACCCTTTTTGAGACCAGCAAGATCGGCCGGACTCTTTTCCATCACTTCGGTAACAATGAGTTTTTTATCAGTTGCCCTCGTGAAGAGCGCATCTTCTTCTCCGACTTGTGTTTTGCCAAGAGAAATAGCAATGAGTATAAGAAGCGCAAATAACATATTCATTGCGACTCCACCCAAAAGTACTATAAGCTGCTGCCACCACGATTTTGAAGCGAGCGAGCGCTTATCGGTCGTCTCTCCTTCTCCCCCCTCTTCTCCATGAATCTTGACGTAACCTCCTAGTGGTAGCAAATTAAAAATATATTCCGTCTCACCAAATTTCTTTGAAAAAAGTTTTGGAGGAAAGCCAAAAGCAAATTCATCGACACGCACTCCGAGCGCTTTTGCAGCCAGGAAATGCCCGAGTTCATGAACAATCACGAGTGCTAGTAAAATAATGATGAAGAGAAGAATGCTGGTAAAAGTCATGAAAAGTAGTATACCACGTGGTCTTTTTTATTATTAAATATATTTATTCAAGGTGTCTTTTCTTTTTTTAACTTTCTCCTTGTCTGACCGTCGAGAAGCTTGGTTCAAGACATTCGCTTGCTATTTCAGCTTCGAAGAGTTAGAAATTGACCACAATTTCTAACAAGACTATATTTGAAAATTGCCTCACACTCAGCACGCCTGCTTCCGTGAGTCAGTCAAGGATAAAGTTTCTGAGTTAAGAGATCAATAATACCCAAAAGTTTGTTTGGAGAAACTCACGCAGGAAGACGTTCCGAGTGTGAGGAAAATTCCTAGCAAGGAATTATTCCGTTTTCAGAAAACAGACTTTTGAAAGAGAAGACTTGAAACAAATACGTGCCCCAATCTGCAAAAGGGTGACACTAACTTAGAACTAAAGAACGCTGGGCTTACGCCACAGCGGATTAGGTCGCAATCCTTTGGATTGCTATAGTTGAATAGCTTCGCTATTCAACATGTTTTGTAAACAA
>JAYVAE010000017.1:0-7479 GCA_043751115.1 bacterium
ACGGTTTTTCTACTTACATGGCGTTTAGCCAGTACGCTGAGCATCCAGAAGCTAAATCTTTAGCGAGTGATGCTGATTTTTTTCCGCCTTGTAATCCGACTGATTCACAATGGAAAGCGATGCGAGATAATAACATCAAACTTATAATACCCGGGTATGTTATTTTTGATGACTACTTTGAAAGCCTGACAGCAGGTGATCCGCTTCAGGAATTGATTGACTGCATTGGTCGGGACTTAATTTTTGGAGTTACTAACTATGATGAGCCAGCCGGTAGTCTATGGGACGGATCACTGACAAAGCACGATCTTTATACCGTCTATCAAAAAACCAAAGAGGTTGATCCAACCATTCCGGTTCTCATGGTCCATGCACCATTTTACGCAAGTAACCCGGTTGAGGGGCTTGATTATCTCTACCCAACATCAAAAGAGCGTGACAAGTACTTCAGGCTGGTCAAAGAAGCAAGTGAGTATGCAGACATTGTTGGGTTTGATATTTATCCGATTCCTCTTGGATTTGGAGGCGGACTGACGAGCCCTTCACTTGACGGTAAACACATAACTGACTTTAAAAGCGCTATCATTGATTATTTAGCATGGATTAAAAATGAAGTGCCCGGGAAAATTTACTTAATAACTTTACAGGGTTTTAACTTTGCTATGCAGTACGAAGGTGACTTTGTGCCCGAGGGTGTTTCTATGGCAGATATTAAAACTTTGCGTAATCCTACCTTCAAAGAACTTGAAGACATGGCTAAGGGTGCGATTGAAGGCGGTGCTTTAGTACTCTTATGGTGGGGTCAAACCCATATTACTACTCAAGATGCGAGTTTGTGGGAAGACATAAAAATTGTGAGTAAAAACGTAGCTAATTAACTTAAAATTTTTGCCTTTATTCAATATTACAACCACGAGTCATAAAAAGAGACTGATGCTTTGCCTTGACGGTGTCTCGGCATGATGAAAAAGAGAGCTAAAGAAACATTTCAAGGTCTGCGCCAGCGGTCAGGTTGTCCTGATGGCAAAATAGTTGAAAACACACCAGGAACATACTCAAAAGCCACCCAGTGCCGCTTGGAGCTCATTATTCACCCCGAATTGAAGGTACAAGGACATTACTACAATTGTCTTTAATATCAACAGATTTCTCACCTCTCTGATGTTTATGTCCTGAGTAACCTACTTTTTCTCCCCCTTTTTAGCAATGACATTGGAACCATCACCGTGTAGCACTGAAAGGTTAACCCTTACTTCTCTAACAAGATACGTAAGTGACCCATTAGATGAATACTGGTAAGTATGTCATTTACACAAAGTTTTTTACAGACTAGCTCTTAAAGTGTCACTTCTGCAGTTTGCAAATCGTAGCTTACTTGCTATGCTACAAAGCATAGAAAAGGTGTCTTAAATTTTGGGTACCTCCAAATTGAGTTAAACAAGGTTAAAAACTTACTAAAAATTAAAGCACTTACGTTAGAAAAATTATTATGGAAAATCAAAATTTAAACCAAGTTCCATTGCCACCAGTGAAAGCTGATACTGGTTTTGAAATTATTCAAAAAATACTGATGGTATTTATATTTATTCTTACCTCGTCCATGTTTTCTTACTGGGGGTATCAGGCTGTCATGTATATCTTGAGCGTAAGTTTCGATGTTCAAACCAAATACACTCTCTATGATATGTTTATTGGTGTAATTGCAATGGTTGCAAGTGCTTCGCTTTTTGCGGGTAGTTTTATATGGTGGCGAAAAAACATTAATGCTGAAAAGTTTTTAGTATGGGGCATAATAGGTTTTCTTGTAAAGAGTATTTTGGAAATTCCAAATACAATAATTCCGCTTACAAAACTTCCCACAGTAACTGTTTCGGATATAACTGATGCCGCCTCTGATGTTGGGTATGTTTTATTTAAAATTGGATTCTGGGTTCTTGCAATGTTCATTTTTTCGCATGCAATAAAGAAACATAAAGAATCTCTTTTAAAAGAAGAATAGCAAATCAAGAAGCTGTTAATTATATCAATTAACAACAAAATCTGTTAGAGCCCATCCCATCCCAAATTAAATGTTGTAAACCATAGACTATACACCCCAACCAATGTATACCTACAACCTTTGACAACAGCATAACGGGAACTCATCAGACCACTTTCTTAAAGTGTCCGACATCACTTGACCCACGAAGAAGAAAAAGAAAGGAGTTCTACTTACCAAAGAAGAGAAGCAATATAATTATGAGCTCTAAATGTCATGGCTTATATCCTTGTTACACACTTTACAACTCCAACTTGTAGAATTACACTTCTACAAGTTTCTTAATTAATTATATGTATCTTTATGAACCCTGAACAAAGTATACCTTCCCCAGAAAGTCCTGTAAGTGTACCAATTACTGCGCAGACAGAAATAACTTCTTTATTGCCACCACGTTCTCATAAAAATCTTTATATTGGTATTGCAGTATTTGTTGTAGTGCTTGTTCTAGGGTTTATTTCTTTCATCGGACGGGAATTTTATTTACAAACAAAGGGTAAAGGTTATGTATCACAAGTATCACAAGTATCACAAGTATTATAAGATGCAAAATCTTTATCAAAAACATATAATTATATGCCACCACTTACTCAACCAACACAGCAAATAACAAATACAGAAAGTTCCCCCCTTATACAAGTGGGTGAATCTGAAGCTGTGTCTGATATGAATGAAGATCCTCTGGTATCAAATAGTAAAAAATATATTGAGATTGGTCTTGCGGTACTAGTTATGCTACTAGTAGCGGGTTGGTGGTATTATACATCCCCTAACAAGGGGTTAGATGTTGCTTCTCAGCAGTATTCTCTTATAACTGAAACAAAAAATCAGGATGTCCTTGTTTCTAATGACACTGCCACAACCACAAAAGACTTGCACACAACAAAAGATAAAACTATGCTAAAAATAAATTATACCCCAGTCGTAACTTCTTCGAAAGATCCAGCTGTTCAAGCGCTATTTGTCCATTTGAATGAAATAGGTCAAAAATTACAAGATAGCAAAATGATAGATCTTGAAAACTCAACAGGGGAACAGGACACTCTTATAGATGATTTGATTGAAACACAAAATAAATTACGATCTCTTGATAAAAACTATATTAACACTATTTTAAACATTGATGGTTATGGATACACTGTTTCAGTCACTGTTAATGGGAAGGATATTGGTTACGAAGGTAAGTCAAGTTTCTCAACGAGACTCGGGTATGAAAATAGTCTTATGGCGGAAGTGGCAGGGCTAGCAGGTAAAGAAAATTTTCTCCTTAAGCAAGGAGAGAATGTAGTTGTTCTTTCTTACAAGAAAGAAAGTGGTGACTCTTCTCCTTTTCCTCTCGAGGCTAGTTTTGAGCTAATATCATCTGGAGTAGATCCAAAAACTATATTTGAAATAACGGCAGAAAAGAAAAATACTGGAGTTATCACGATAAAATTCTCTCTTCCTTTAGCTGAAAACTTAAAAACAATTAAAATTTCAGAATAATAGACCGCTAATGCCTCGTTAAAGAACCTCTAAACAGATGCTACTGCACTCACCCTTTCATAACGTAAAAACATGTCGCACACTGTTGAAAGAATAGTTAAGCTCATCATCTGATGATGTTACAAGGGTGAAGCAGTTGCTTGGATACGAGTGGATACGAGTACAGTGTGTAGTGATTAGCTGGGAGTGGTATAAGAAAGCCCAAAAAAAGGTGATTTGGTAAAACCATTAGATCTTCAGTCTTGTATTTTTCAGATGAAACGATACCTAACTTTAGACATAGTTTGTCACATGTAAAAGAACGCTTAATGCTTCGACAAAAACAAGATTCTACAAAATTAGAAGGTAGTGATTTTTTTAAAGTGGTTTGGTAAATGATTCTGTGAAGATGTTCCAAATGGAATCATTTTCTGTTTGGTCATTACCACCTTGCAGACTAAAAAGTATTACAAGGTTATCGGCAGGACTATAAAGATATAGCATACGTAGATGACTACCTTGTAATTCTCCAGTAATGATAGCGATGGGGACTGATTTTATTCCACGGAAGGTATCTTTTTTATACGTTACATTTGTCATTCCCATTTTTTGATAAAATGATTCACCGATTAGTCCACTCTTTTGATCAACAAAATCTCCTTTTTCATCTAAGCCTGTCGTCGCAGTAAAGCGTGCTCGAAATATCCCATGAGAAATAATCTTAAAATCAACACTATTATTTTCTCTCATTTGAGATAGTATGTTTTCTCCATCATCTATGGTTCCAGTTAAAGAGTTGTTAGCAAGCGCACTCGTTCCAATGTCTTTATCATTTATCGAAACATGTTGAGAAATGTAGCTCTTAGGAATGGTTATATCATAGTCAGCGATGTTTCCGCTTATAAGTGGAAAAAGTTCTTTGAGGGTAATTATTTTTGTTTCCATGGTTGTAGTTATAATTGTTTTGTTGGTTAATTGTTTTTCTTTTACTGCATCACTGTCTTTATCTAAGGTGGTTCCTATTAAACCTAATATCAAAAATGTAAGTATAATACCACCAATGAGTACACCAAGTGAAATGACGATCTTTTTCTTAAGAGAAAAAGAAGATGATTGAGGAATTGATTGAGATGTGGGGGATTGCGGTAGTATTTTTGGCGCTGTTTGCACCTTTTGTCGTCCTTGTGATGTTGGCTCCATAATAGTTAATGACTTATATAATAATGTACGCATCAAAAAACAAAATAGCTTACTGAGTTAGTATAGCAGTAGTTCTTACATTTTTGCTATGTGAGGGAGGTGTTGAGGATAAGTCACGCACTATACATATACTTCGCTTTAATGTTGTGCTAATTAAAAAAACCTAAAGTCTATTGGGTGTGCTTTGTCTACTAACTGCTTTTGTGCTAGTATACGTACTACTGTAAAAGCGGTTTTTTGTTTACCATTTTTGAATTACCTTACATTCGAACACTGGATTCCTGTCTTCGCAGGAATGACAATACCAGGCAACAAATTACTATAAACTAATAACTATTTATATGGCTCGCGACTTTCCACTCAATAAAACAAGAAACTTCGGTGTTATAGCTCACATTGACGCTGGTAAGACAACCACGACTGAGCGTATTTTGTTCTACACTGGTGTTTCTCACAAAATTGGAGAAGTGCATGAAGGTGAGACCGTCATGGACTGGATGGAGCAAGAGCGTGAGCGTGGTATCACCATCACTTCAGCTGCAACCACTGCTTTTTGGAATCCAACATATATGGAAAAGGATGACGTTTCAAATAAATGTCGTTTTAATATTATCGACACACCAGGACACATTGACTTTACTATCGAAGTAAAGCGTTCGCTCCGCGTTCTCGATGGTGCTGTCGTTGTCTTCGACGGCGTTGCGGGAGTAGAGCCACAGTCAGAGACCAACTGGAGATACGCGTCAGACGGTCTTGTACCACGTATTTGTTATATCAATAAGCTTGACCGTATGGGGGCAAATTTTGACAAAGCATTCGCCTCCATACTCGACCGTCTCTCAAAAAAAGCAGTGAGAATGCAAATGCCAATCGGAGAAGAAGAAAATTTCGATGGTATCATCGATCTCCTTACGATGAAGGAGGTAAAGTTTAGTGGTGACAAAGGAAAGGATGTGTCTTTCAATGAAATCCCTGAAAGCTTAATCGACGAAGCAAAAAAGAGACGTGCTGAAATGATAGAAAGAATAGTAGAGACAGATGAAAATCTTATGACCTCCTATCTTGAAGGGAAAGAATTTACCGTTGAAGAGCTCAAGTTCGCGGTGAGAAAAGCAACAATCGCTAATGAGCTTTTCCCTGTTTTCTGTGGATCATCACTTAAAAATCGTGGAGTGCAGCTCGTACTCGATGCCGTGATCGACTATCTTCCATCACCACTTGATATCCCTGCACCAAAAGGAATACATGCTCACACTGGAGACCCGATGGAAGTCACTGTTTCAGATACAGCACCACTCGCTGCTCTTGCCTTTAAGTCCATGGCAGACCCATTCGTCGGTCAGCTCACTTTCTTCCGTGTGTATTCAGGAACGCTTGAGTCAGGAAGTTATATTTATAACTCAACCAAAGATAAAAAGGAGCGCGTTTCTCGTATACTTCGTATGCATGCAAATGACAGGGAAGAGGTGAAGGTTGTGTACGCGGGAGAAATAGCTGCCGCCGTCGGCCTCAAAGATACTGTCACTTCAGACACCATGTGCACCGAAGAAACACCAATAGTTCTTGAAAGGATTGTTATTCCAGAGTCTGTTATCTCTATGCGTGTTGAGCCGAAGACAAAGGCCGATCAAGAGAAAATGGGTATCGCACTTTCTCGCCTTGCGGTTGAAGACCCAACATTCCGTGTTAACTCTGATCCTGAAACTCTAGAAACTATTATTTCTGGTATGGGTGAGCTTCACCTTGAAATCATCGTCGACCGTATGAAGCGTGAATTTAATGTCGACGCGAATACAGGAAAGCCGCAAGTGGCGTATAAAGAAACCATTTTAGGAGCAGCAAGCGGTGAAGGTAAGCATATCAAGCAGTCCGGTGGTCGCGGTCAATACGGACATGTGAGAATCAACATCAAGCCTATCGATTATTCTATAGACAAAGACGATCTTCCAAAGAATGTTAAGCGTTATGACGGCTTTGAATTTGTGAATTCAATTAAAGGTGGAGCTATACCTCAGGAATACATACCTGCTGTTGAAAAAGGGCTACGCGAGTCTATGGATAGAGGAGCGGTTGCTGGGTATAAGCTCGTTGATGTTTCTTGCGAAGTGTATGACGGCTCTTTTCACGAAGTAGACTCTTCAGAAATTGCCTTTAAATTAGCGGCAGGTCTTGCTCTCACGGACGCTCTTCAAAAAGCAAAGCCAGTTATACTTGAGCCTATTATGAAAATAGAAGTAGTAACTCCGGATAAGTTTTATGGTGATATCACCGGTAACCTATCGTCTAAGCGTGGACAAATAGAAGGCATGGATGAGCGCGGACAAGATAAAGTGATACGTGCCATGGTTCCACTTTCTGAAATGTTCGGTTATGTGAGTAATCTCCGCTCCATGACAGAAGGACGCGCTAGTTTCACTATGGAATTTGGAAAGTATGATGTGGTACCTACCAACATCGCGAAAGACATCGCCGAAAATAAGAAATAATTTACTTCAGCTGCTTCGTTTCGCAAGATTTTTGCTCCCGCAATGTACTATTCGTACATTTTGGTCGCAAAAATCTTGCGCGCCTTGCATCTAAAGCAAATTCTTTGTTATTTTAAAAACAAAAAGTAATATTTTAGCGATCTACTTTGTCAGGCCAGACTTTTTGTTGCCAAGCCTCGAGTTTGCTAATTCGGGCTTAATAGACATTAATGGTGCTTAGCACCCAAGTATCTCTTTTACAACTTTTATCCTTCTTTCTGGTGTTAATCCTCTGTGCACATTCACCATCAT
>JAYVAE010000018.1:0-7451 GCA_043751115.1 bacterium
TTTAGCTAAACAGCTTCGCTGTTTAGCGTGTTTTGATTACAAAACACGACTCGCTACATCCCCGGGCTGACGCCACGGGGTATTTACGCGTTAATAAAGCTCCATAAGTAAGCGTGGAAAAGGGAGAACAAGAGAGATGCCGGCTTTTTTAGCAAAGAGAGTAACTATTTCTTTTTGTGTTGTGTGGTCACTTGTACATCCATTAAATACCCTTGTGGCTTCTCCATTTTCTAGCAAAAAAAGGTGTCTGGAAACAACATCGTCTATATGCATCCATGGAAAATAAGCCTCTCCTTTTCCCATATAAAAGGCTAGCCCGTAGCAAAATAGCTCTGATGGCTTAGCTAAAAAATCCGTTACCAAGTACATTTGCAGTACGAGGAGTGGCTACTCGTACTCCCATTTTTTATGCTTGTAGTGCTTCTCTTTCCCAAGCAAGACACAGTTCGGAGCCAAAATCATAGCCAAAAAATGCAGACCCATTGATTATAGACTCTCCTTTATTTCCATAATAACCATAAGCAGATGCAGAAACAAGAACTTTCGGTCTTTTCGACCACCCATGAAGAGAGTCGACCAAATTTTTTGTACTCACACTCGGCTGTCATATATTTCTTTTTTAAACTTCTCGGTCCATTTACCAACCATACTTTTACCAGTAAGGTTAATGACGCCAAATAGAGTGCCATCATACTCGCTTGGTAATTTTGAGACTGCAATATCAAGTAGAAGAAAGGATAGTAAAGGATCTTCAACACTTAGCTTTTGAATATCCACAATAAGCACTTGACACCCTTTCTCAAGAAGCGCCTTAGTAATACCATCCCCAATGAATCCAGACCCACTAGTTACCAGTATTGTCCGATTTTCATTCCTATATTTCTGCTTACTGCGGATATTTTGATATGCAGAATAGAAGATGTCCATTGAGAGCACTATCACAGATACCACTTTCGGCGCTCCCCAAAATACAACTACTTCCCTTTACCTTCCCTGAGCAGGCATTTCCAGCGCTATTTGGAGTAGTCATAGGTGTTTGAATGCAGACGAGCGTTTCTTTCACTTCTTTACAAGTGCCCGTCACCATTATAATATCACTAGTAAAAGTACAAACACCCCCCTCATCGAGCGGATCACAGGCAGCCACTGCATGAGGTGACGGCGCTTTAGCTGTGTCGATTGATGCACCACCTGTCACCACTTCCTTACCTCGAGGTAAAGGTGAGCTAGAATTATCTTCGAGAGAAGGCACTTGATTTGCTGTTATAGTCGAAGAACTTTTTATATTTTGATTATTACTTTGACTACTCTGACTACTCTCTATTGTTGGTGACACGATTAAAGCCTGTGTATTCATTTCTGATTTCACTTGGGCGTTCACTTGGGAATTATAGAAAGATCTTGTGCGTGGACCAAAAATTCCCGTTGAGGTAATGTTGTTCGCTTTTTGAAACTTCCTCAGTGCTTCTTTTGTAACATTACCAAAGTATCCCTTTTGAACTCCAGCAGGTAGAGCAAGGTACCCTTCCTTCTCAAGCACTTTTTGGAGATTCACTACATCAGTCCCGGAACTACCAATGGTAAGATTTTTAGTATTTGTTATGACCACTCCTTGACTTAGAGAAACTGCCCCCAGAAGTGCTGTTCCAGTGACAAAAAATGCTACAGCCATCAAAGCACTATATACTTTTTTATTTGTGAAGCGCATATGCAAGTTTTTCATATATGAAAATGTGTAACTTTTTATACTATAAATAATTAATATTTAAAGTATATCATCTCCATTAGACCTCTTGCATTAACTCCTACTCTAGCGGCGCGATTTTATAATGAGCGGTACAAGTCCTATAGATATCGATCCTAGTATTCGAACCGTCTCAGCCTACAAAACCAGCATTGTTAGATCACCATTCGTAACCATGATAATTTTGTGAGCAAATACAGATTGTAGCCTTCTTATGTAATTTTTGAGGACTGTTTCTTGGAAAAAATTGAATTGACTGGAACAGTAAGAACAATATCCCCATTACTCATTTTAGGCAATTTTCCTCCCCGAATATTTACTTGAATAGAGGGAATAATAAGGCGAGGCATTCCAAGCTTGGAGTCGCGGAGATTTCGCATACTAATAAAATCTTCTTTTGTAACTGACGATGAAAGATGAATATTCTTTGCCTTTTGTTCGGAAATTGTAGTTTCCCAAATATACTCCTTTCTTCCTACAGGAAGATAGTCATGACACATGAACATCCTCATGTCATCAGGAAGAGCATACAATTTTTGCACAGATTCATACAGCCTCTCTGCACTTCCGCCCGGAAAGTCACATCTGGCCGATCCATAGTCCGGCATAAAGAGTGTGTCTCCAACAAAGACGGAGTCTCCAACAACATAGGCAACATCTGCTTTAGTGTGCCCAGGTACATACAGTGCTACGGCAGGAATTGACCCAACTTTGAAGACTTCATCATAATCAAAAAGTACATCAAAATATGTGTCCTCATAACTCGTTATATTAGGCTCGAAAACTTTACCAAAAACTTCTTGGATTTCGGTAACTTCTTTACTCATAGCTATTTTACCTCCAACTTTTTCTTTAATATATTTTGCAGCAGAAATATGATCCGCATGAATATGCGTTTCTAATATCCATTCTACCGATAAACTATTTTCTCTAATGTACTCAAGTACTTTATCAGCGCTTTCGTGTGAGATGGTAGCTCCATGGGGCTCATAATCAAGAATACTGTCAATGACCGCACATTTCTTAGTGTCCATATCAGTTACAATATAGGTGATGGTGTTTGTTGCTTCATCAAAAAAACCTGCAACAAGTGTATGATGGGTACGTAAGTTTTCGTAATTCATAGTAGAGAAAAAATTATTTATTCCATGGCATCTTCGACAATATAATAGCCATTCCACACCATCCAGTGAGACCAGATATGAAAAGCCCAACTCCTACAAACACCGCAATAAAAATGAAGTTAGGGTGCGCAATAATTGAAAGGATAAAGCCAAGCATAACAAGCACGCCAGCCGCAAGCATCACTTGACGCATAAGTGGCAACCTTTTTGTAAGCGACAGAGTTTGGAAACCAGCCTCACTCCATGATTGCAAACCCCCTTCCACACTCACCATTTCCGCCTCTACTCCTAGCTCTTCAAGGATCTTAACCGCCTTCTGGCTTCTATTTCCTGAACGACAATGTATATAAATTGTTTTCTTTCCCTTAAATTCACCGAGGCGTCTTTCTATTTCATCGAGTGGAACACTGCGAACTCCTTCAATGTGCTTTTCTTTGTACTCTGCGGTTGTGCAAACATTGATGAAATCAATTGTAGAATTATTTTTCTCAGTATCTAAAACTTCCTTAAATGATGTAGTACTAATATGTTTCATAATGTAGTATATATGTTTATTTATTAATTAATGCTCTAAAAGTAATTTTGCTACTGCCAACATCCTCTTATCAGAAACACTGTAGATCTGGCTTTTTCCCTCTCTTAAACAAGTCACAAGATTCGCCTCTTTCAAAACCTTCAGATGCTGAGAAAGGGCCGACTGAGAAAGTGTGCACTTGTGAAGAAGCTCCGTAACAGAATGAGGTTTTACAAGACAGCATAATAATTTCAAACGCTCGTAGTTCCCAAAAACTTTTAATAAATTATCTTGTTTCTTTGTGCTTTTTAGCATCTTTATATGTTAGCAAATACTAATATGAAATGCAAGGGGTACCCTCTCGATATTAGAACTTTTCATTTGTGAAGAAAATAGTATTAGCATAACGCTAAAACAAAATTCTCATTTTTTCGACCCTCTACGATTATGAACCGCATTTTCAAAAAATCCTTGTGTCTCGGTCTATTTTCTGCTCTCACAGTTTGGTGTACTGTTGTAGACGGGATTAGAACTGAGATAAGTAAGGAGAGGTCTTTGTGTATTTAAAAAATTTATAACAATAGTTTAAAAGAAATTATAATTGTGCCTAAACAGAGTAAAGCGGCAATAAGCAATGATATTTTCTGAAACCAGGAAAAAATGATAGCTTTTTTTACTCTAGCGTAAGCCTTCCACACTCCAAATGTTGACACAGAACTAATGATTAGGGTTACTACACCAACTATTCCGATAATAATAAAAGATGTTCCATAAGAATACTCTTCAGGTGTATGGCTATTTTTTAGACCGTTTAAAGCAGATACAAAAATCGAAAAAAATAATAAGTTAAGATATACAATAACTAGTGTACATAAAGTCGCAACTACTCCGAAAGACATCAGCAATCTTGACTTGAAATTTAAAGCATTGTTTCTTTTTATTTCCATGTTTAAAGTATATCAGTTCCTTATCTCATTAGGTATGTCGAAATACCTTTTATTTACTTTTGAAATTTCTATTGAGATTTGGTCACAAATATTTTTCTTGTCGTTACTCTAAAAATTTCTCGACTCCGGCTCGCCCATTTTTCTTGGCAGAAAAATATGACTCCGCCTTTCAAATCCCGCACGCACGTGAAGCAGTTCACGTGCTTAGGCACACCAAATACAGAAAGCCGGAATCTGACGATTCCGGCTTTCTGTATTTGGTGTGCCTATCGGGATTTGAACCCGAACTAAGGGTTCCACAAACCCTTGTGCTAACCATTACACTATAGGCACCATACTCATCTTTACTTAAGATTATTCCCAAGAAAGAGGTCTCTACTATACCATTTTTTATCAAAAAATCAAAGATGCTTCTACTCTTCTTTCTCTTCCTGTTCCTGTTCCATCATCTCTTTCAGTATTTCTCGCACGACTTCTCTATCGTCGTGTCTGACTCTTTCCCTTTTTCTATGATAAAACTGTTGCGACCCATTACCAGTGATAGTCACAATATCACCCTCACTCGCAAGTGAAAGTGCTTTTCGTATTCCTTCCTTTCTATCTATCACAATAAAATAATTCTCTTCTTCTCTTTTACCCGATTCGCTTACCGGTTGAGCGATGTCTTCCGCAATACTCATTTCATCCTCTTCATACGGGTCAGTATTAGAGATGACCACATAATCAGCGAACTCCCCCACTATTTCTCCCATATCTTTTCTCTTCCTTTTATCTCGCCCACCACCTTCAGCGCCGAGTAGTACTATCCATTTTTTCACGACACCTTCTTTTTTAAGTTCTTCTACTGTTTCTGCAAGACGAGTCATGGAAAGTTTTTCATGGGCATAGTCGACCAGTGCAATAAAGTTCTGTCCAACATCGACGGTCTCCATTCTTCCAGGCACTACCTGTCTTTCACTAAGGGCTTTCTTCACTACATCCTTTTCTATATGCAAATTATTTGCAACTAAAAGCACTGGGAGTACATTGTACACGAAGTAAGTGCCAAGTGCTTTTACTTCATACTTTTCCTCGTAAGCAAAAAACGTGAGCATCTCTCCTATTTGTTCTATGTTTTTTGCAACCAAATCATTCTTGCTTTCTTTCCCATAAGTGCCGACATCTTCGGCATGATATTTTAAAAAGTGATGTGCCTCCATATCATCGCCATTTGCATATATGGCTGTCTTATATGGATAGGAAATAGTCTTATGCTTTTTACTAATTGCTTTAAAAAGCATTTCTTTTGTTTTTCTATAAAGAGCGTAGTCACCCTTGTGTGATGGTAAATGCTCGGGAGATAGGTTAGTAAAAATTGCGATATCATAAAAAATACCGAAGTGTCTTTTTTGCTTTAACCCCTCTGATGTTGTTTCAACAATGACATGTGTAACACCTTCATCCTTCATCTCTTTAAGAATCTTTTGTATAAGCGCTCTCCCTGGCATGGTCATATGCCAAGGGTTGAGCTTTTTATCACTTCCGATAATGATACTCGATGTTGTAATGAGACCCGTTTTATAAGTGGTAGAGAGCACGTCATGGAGTAAGTGGGCTGTTGTCGTCTTACCTTTTGTTCCCGTGATACCGATGACTATCATGTCTCTTGAGGGGAAGCCATAATAGAGGGCCCCGAGATACGCAGTAAAGCCGTGATACCAAAGCAACAGAGGCTCAGGGGCAATGTTTCTTATGCTGTTTTTTATATTACTCAGAAGTTTTCTCATGTATGGAGTTAAAACCAAATGGCTCAAGGAAGATAAGATCTCTTTCTCTGATCTAGCCTTGAGGTTTTTCTCATCATAGCAATAAATGGCAAGAAATTACAAATAATGTGCCCTTGCTACTTACGTTTTGACGGGAGCGACTTCGGCTGTTTGTTTCTTGGGCTTTCTGAACTGTCACTACATAGAAGTGATATCAAATCTTCTCATAAACCGTTACAGTCAATTCATTGAAAGGCTTTATTTTAGTTAATTAAAAAGTGATTTGTATGCCAACTCTATAGCTTCCTGTCTATTTGAATAAATATCAAAATAAGGAAAGTTATATTTTGCTGCTTCTATTTGTATGTTTTTACTTTTTTTAATAAGGTATTCTGGTAACTTTTGATGCTTTTCTAATTCTAGTTTACTAACCCAATCTAACTTTGGATCATTTTTTTTTAAATCCTCTAAAGTTATATTGCTTGTTCCTAGAAAACAACATTTTACTAGTATTTTATCTTGAATAGAAGCTATTTGCTCGGGTGTAAATAGGTCCCCCTCAATAACATAATCTGTATATTTGTTTTGAATTATTTTTAGGAATTGTAAAAAGTATGGGAAAAATGCCTCCGCTTTTTTACCATCCTCCAATTTGTTAATCCCCACTTCTGTTGGTGAGAAGTCTAGTAGATTTCGAAGCACATCTGTAGATATATTTGAAATGTGGTTACGTTCCAGGATAAGAGCCGCGAGCGTACTTTTACCAACTCTTGCTGTTCCTCCAATAAGATAAATCATTTATCTAGTAAATCAGTTTTGGTAAATTTTAGGACAGGACTTGGTCACCAAACATATCTTTTTACTTTCGTCTTCGACTCTGCAAAAAGATTGTTTTGCGAAGTCACGTATGACACTCGCCTGCTGGCTCGGTCCAAGACACTCGTCTGCTGACTCGCCCGTGCTTGTAGTCTGCTTCTCATGGTGTTCGAAGCTGTAGACCGGTTTTCCTTTCAAGTTCCTCACGTGAGTGACGTCTAGTCACTTGCTTCTTGGGCACAGAGAAACAAAAAAACGAAGTCCTGCAACTTCGTTTTTTTGTTTCTTTTTGGTCACGAATCACTAAGTCTTTTAAAAAGCTTTCTGCTTTCTAAAAGCCAAAGTGTTCGCGACCCCGCCTCGTGGTTTTGTAAAAGTAGGGAAGAAAACTTTTCCAAAACATCACTGCGGCACACAAAAACTAGAAATCTCCCGCAGGGGAGATTTCTTTAACGTTTTTGTGCTGTAATTATACACTTTGCGCGAACTTTTTTCGAGCGGAAACTGAACGAATGAACCAAAGCCCCACGCACTGGCGAGTACGCCAGCAACCCCGAAAGA
>JAYVAE010000019.1:0-3525 GCA_043751115.1 bacterium
CAAAGAATATACAGAAATACCTAACATGTCTTTCCTTTCCTTCTCTTCCTCTTACTAACAATATAGCCGAACAGTCTCTTCGTCATCTTGTTATTAAGCATCGTATTTCATTTTGTTCCATGTCACAGAAAGGGGCTCATGCCTTGTCAATACTGTTTACTGTAGTAAGAGAACTATAAAGAAGGAATCCGGATACGTACTTTCAGTCGTATAGGGAGTTGAGGAGGGTGTGAGGGGTTACATTAGGAATGTATTGACTTTATAGCATATTTATGCTATAATATAATAGTTGTTCGTTATCGGTTGACTATGCCTGTGCCAGTTCGCACTGCTATTTAAAAGTTGAAAGGAAAAAATGAGATATCCTCATTATCGTACAATACATCGCTTTGACTCCGACGCCTATCAAGGCAGAGGGGAACAAGTATGGAGCTTCCGAGCTCAAATATTCGAACATCACGTGACGAAAGCGGGCATCATCCTTGTGGTGATGGTTCGCGAGTATGACGATCGTCGGCCCCATGATCTGGTATACCAAGTATCCAGGCTGGTAAAAGATGAGTCGGTGACTATCAAGTTTAGTTGCCCTTCGAAACCGACGGTGCTATTCGAAAAATTAGCGCCAAGCCTGGACTGGCACATGGTAGTTGACGGCGAGGATACGGAAGTATTGCTCTGCGAAAAAAGTCGCAGGGAGCTGGACATACTCCACAGTGAGTTCAGCGAAGATACGCCTCCGCAGAAAACGGACGCACAGATGCAAACGAATTAGTTTTCGCAAATCCAAGGTCCTGACAGCAATGTCAGGCCTTTTTTTATCATTATGTTAATACGGATAGTCGAAGGTATGTGTCCTATGTCAGAGTACGGAAATGAAAATAGTACATACCAAAAACCGATCATTTATGTGACCGGTTTTTGGTATGTTACTTTACAGCTTCGAGGCCAACATTAGCCACCTTCTTTCGCTTGAGTTTCCCGTCTAAGTGCTTCATTCTTCGTTCAGTGAATGATACCTTTCCTTCAACGAGAGCGAAGAGTGTATGGTCACGGCCAAGTCCAACGTTCTTTCCTGGCATGATCTTAGTACCACGCTGACGAACGATAATAGCTCCAGCGGAAGCTGTTTCTCCAGCATAAAGCTTCGTACCGAGGTACTTCGGCTTACTGTCTGTTAGGTTTTTTGCCGAACCTGCGGCCTTTCTTGTTGCCATAGCGTATACTTAATGAATATTATGGGGTTCAGTATACAAGATAATCTAAAAAAAATCAATAGTAGCCTTACATTTATTGATATTCTGAGCCTTTTGATCACTTTCACTATATTGTCACTCTTTGCGGTGATACTCAATAGGCATGCAATAAAAAACATTCTGCCCGTTGTGTATACGGAAGGGAAGAATCTCTATGCAGAAACAAGAATGAGGAATTTAGCGTTAGCTGAGAATGACCCAAGACCCTTTGGGAGCAAAAAAGGGAAAACCTACACTTACACCTGGTGCAACGGAAGCGGGAATATAAAACAAGCAAATAAGGTGTATTTTAAGACCACTCAAGAAGCAGAAGGTTCAGGCAGGGCCTTGTCTAAACTCTGTAAGAGATAGTTTTTAGACTGTAGATCTTAGATTGTAGCTTACAACACAGAATATAAATTTGAAATACGAGCGAGACCGAAGGTCTCGTCCATTTGGCTACAGATTAAAGTCTACAGTCTGTGCCCTTTATCCACTTCACTACTCTCCACTTTTTACTTTCAACATGCTTCACGATGAAGATAGAACGTGGAGGGTAGAAAGTAGTCTGAATGCTTGGATACAATTAATGATGTCCCCACACCTGTGTATTACTACTCTCCACTTTCTACTTTCTACATGCTACTCTAAAACCATGGCACACGAAACAAAAACCCACAAAAAAGAATTGAAGAAGCCAAAGAAGGTGAAAGCGAAGTAGCTTATTAATTAAGTATCTGAAAGTAAAAAACGCAGCAAGCGAAGCTTGCGGCGTTTGTGTCTAGAACCAAGAGCACTTAAGCCCGTCCCTTATCATCTTTCCATGGTTTGACAAACCACTGAAGGAATAAGCCCCATATGATTGCTGCAGCGCCCATGGCAAGTGATATCTTGAGATACATCAACAGAGATTCATCGGTCATGGGTCTGACAGAATACCACAGGATTAGCAGGCTGGAGGCCAGCCCCATCGCGGCAGAGCCACCATTTGCTAGTAGATATCCTTGCTTCGGGACAGTCCACTTGGCAAATATATTCCATCCAACAAGTATGAGGACTACGATGGCAAGGAGGAGGCAGATCCATGTGGCTGCTATGCCGAAGTCTTTAGTCCACTTAGGTACAGCGGCAAAAAAGATGCCCAGAATTGCAACCATCAATCCTTTTTGTAGCACTTCAAAAATCTTCTTCATTTCGATTTCTCCTTGGTTGGTTAACGGTTGAGATACTTGATTTTCGTTTGGTTTATGTTATGAAAAGGACAGAAATAGCTGGATATACTATACAGTAATATAATAATAATGTCAATATTTACATATAAGATAAAAATTGTATTAAAGTATATAGAGTTTTGGCGCAGATTATTGAGCTCCGGTAAACTTTTTTCTAACCTCTGCCCCTAAAGTCTAGGTGTCTGCTATAATGACCACATTATGATTTTTACTCCTCGGATAGACGAGGCTATCAAGCTTGCTTCCCGCCTTCACAGGTTACAGGTTCGAAATGACGCTCAGAGGACACCCTATATCAGCCACCTTATAAGTGTGGCTATTTTGGTCTCATCCGTTACTGCGGATGAAGATGTGATCATAGCAGGGCTAATGCATGATGCCCTTGAAGATGTCCCTAATTACACCTATGAAAATCTTGTACAGGATTGTGGAAAGCGTGTTGCAGATATCGTTGTTCATGTGACAGAACCACTTGATGCCAATAAAGGAGAGGATGAACAGCTTCCATGGCTTATCAGGAAAGAGGCGTACCTTGACGTTCTTAGAAGTGGGGATGCCACGAGTGCACTTGTGTCGTGTGCAGATAAAATACACAACACGGAGAGTTTTTTATTCGACTTTCAACAAGAAGGAGAAGTATATGCTCGACGGTTCAATTCAAGTATTACTAATAGAATTTGGTTCCATGATCAGGTATTTTTAGTTATTGAGGAAAAGTTAGGCAGAGATCACGCCCTTGTTATACGTTTTAAACAAGCTATGGATATGCTGCGTGGGGTTTCTGAGGTCTAAACTCTTTCAGCCTTAACTTCTTTGGTGGGCTCTATTGGATCAAATGGGTAGGCACTGTCTGTTATGCCTTTAGGTTTGATATAGAGACTTAAGATAATTGATGAAACGAGGATAGTGAAAGTCACGCAAAGTGACAAGACCGTTGGAATTGGAAAGATATCCATAAGAAGCATCTTTGTGCCAATATATCCTAAAATAAGCGCAAGTCCATACGACAAAAGGTGGAATTTTTCATGGAGTCCTTCAAGTAAGAAATACATAGCACGTAG
>JAYVAE010000020.1:0-7242 GCA_043751115.1 bacterium
GGTTCAGAGCCACCACGCGCTCCGTGCGTGCTATTAGTCGGAGTCAGGATTATCAGCAAAATACATTCGAACTTTGTTTAATACACACCGCCAAAATTGAAAATCGGAATCGGAAGCAAAAATAAAAAGATTGTAGAAGAATCAAAAACGTATAGCAAAAACAAAATGACCCGAGTTACGGGTCATTTTGTTTATTAAACAGTCGTTATTTTCAAGAGATTTAAAGAGACATCTCCATCACTGTTGCTCTTTCCATTTCTATATGACCACAGGCCTTCGCTTCGGTCCTGAACGCTGGCCATACCGCTTCTCTTGTCGTCTTCATTTCAGTTCTTGCTTTCTTTATAGCGCTTTCAAAGTTTTTATTAGCTAGGTTTCTCGCGTCGTTAACTTCCTTTTTTGTTGGAAGAAGAAGTGCCTCCTTGATTGCGTCCTTCCTTACCATGTGCGCTGCAATAACGGCAGAGTGCTGAGTAGTAAGTGCTGATATCAAAGAAGTCTCTCTTTTTTCAACGGCATTTTGTAAACAGACAGGGTCAACTTTTTTCATCTCTTTTTTCATTTCTCCTTTCGTCTCTCTATTTATCTCTCTCTTTACTTCTCTATTTACCTCTTTTGCTTTTATTGGTGAAGTAGAAGCCATTCTTTCCCTCTCGCCCATCTGTGCGAATAGTACAGGGACACTAGAAACTAAAAATGCGGTGATTGCAATTGCTGTTATTGTTTTTTTCATAGGTATTTAAAGTATATGCGAAGATGATTATTTCGCTCTGTGTATATACGTAAAGAAGAGCTAGCTTGGTGCAAAAAGTAACTGATGAATCGGACATGAGCACCAACTTCCTCAAAGGCTCTGCAGGAATCGTGATAACGCTTTCAGTCACGGATAATTTTTCATCGCCACTCGATTTCCTCTCGGTTCGATTTACTAATCAGTGGTATGCAGACAAACATACACCAATTATTACCAAGGAGCTCTTCGATGCTGTACAAGAAAAAATGATTTCTTATTCTACGAGTAAAACGGAGAACAAAGAATTTGCGTTTACCAAACTCATAACATGCGGACTGTGTGGTTCTAGTATCACAGCTGATGAGAAGTTTAAGAAACAACAAAATGGCAATGTGTATAGGTATGTTTACTACGGATGTTGTAGAATGAACCTCCTCGCAGCAAGCAGGCGAGGTGTCGGGTGTCATTCCGGACTCGATCCGGAATCCAGGTTCGGACACTGGATCCCCGTCTTCGCGAGGATGACACGGATGCCACAGCAAGCTGACGGGGAATATGACCCTAAAAGAGATTTAAGGACCTCGGTCGGTCTCACATAGTTGTGCTCTCGGCAGGAAACGCCTCTCTCAGAGAGTGTTAATATGAACACTTCGAAAAACACTATACTCTCTTTTGTAATTTGTAATAAATCAAAGCAAGAGCTAATATTCGTAACTATGCCAAGTACACACTGAGGGCTGGTCTGATACAGGAGAAGCGGGAGTTACTAACGTGTTTAAGGAGTCGGATTACCATGGCGGGGAAGAAGATTAGTATTGTGCCGAATGAGTAAAATGTACGCTAATTTATTCTAAGCAAGTTTTTTAACCAATAGACTGTCGCCATAGTAAATTTCAAATGAGAAGTTTGGATACTTACTTTTTAACTTGTCGATAAAGGTCGGATCAGAAAGTAATTTTTCTGACACATTAACAAGATTCTCTTTTTCTGAATCCCACATAGACAAAAAAGGTTTACGTATTTCATCTTGGCCGACTTCTCTCGAAAAAGTTTTTGATGGATCCATGTCATCAACTTGCTTATCGATAATTTTACCCCAGACCAAAGTATTGCCAGACAAAGAAGTGTCGAGCCATATAGTATCATTGTTTTCAATAGCAAGTAAGGCAATTGTAGAATCCTTTTTCATTTCTTCTGGCATCGAACAATAAACTGACTGCCCATCTTCTAATCCTCTTAAGGAGTAGACTAGTTTCACAAAATCAATATCTTTTTTTAAACCCTCACCAGCATTTTCGTAAGCTGACACAGGGCTAGTATGAGCAGTTTTCATCATAAACTCTTTATCATCAAGTAAAGACTTTGGTAACTGTCGGAAACTTCCTGGATTATCAGTTAAATATGACACGTACTCTTCTACGGATAAATCACTCTCAAGATTTTCTTCTCCTGATAACCCTCCTAGCATTTCTTTCGCCTGTTTTTGATCATCTATATACTTAAACAAGTTTTTAGATATAACTTTTTTACCAAGTTCCTTTCTTTTTTCTGCCCTCATTCCGGCATTTCCTTTCGCAACGTCTTCTGGAGTAATTTCCTTGCCTACTGAAATAGCTCCATTGTCACTAATCCAAGTAAATTCAAAGAGTCTTCTGTCGGGGGTCATTATCATTGGAGGTAAACCTTTACTGATTGCAAGGTTTATATAACGCATGAACTGATCTTTACTTTTTTGTGCGCGACCAGTTTTATCTGCAGGATCTACCTTAAAATCAAAAAGTTGCCCATCTTCACCAACTTTAACATTTACAAAAAATCCAAAAACTTCTGGATTATTAACAACCAATTCATTGTATCCACGCTCACTTTTATCAGAGATCTTTTGATCAATCTCTTCTACACTGCTAGTAGTTCCATTCCTGCCTTTAATACCCGCTGTCACGGTTCCATCATCACTTTGTGCTACTCCATTTACATCTCCTCCACCAAGAACAACTCCGATTCTTTCACCCCATAACCCTTGCTTTGAGCCAGGTACAACAGAAGATGTCGAGATCGATGGTTCAAGAGAAAGAAGAATATCGATATCGTCCTCGAGCGTTGCTCTACCTAAAATATTTGAGTTATCATTATGTCTCAGTCTTTCATCAAGAAGAAAAGTGTGGACTATAAATGCATTGTTTCTAAGTAAGACCTGTTCAACTGACTTTTGAATGGACTCAAAGTGTTCCTTTGCTTTACCTTCTGACTTTGCATAGAGATCTTTAATTTTTTCTTTTAAAGCGCTAAGTCTTCCACTGTTGTCTGTATGAGCTTCAACAGCCTCACTTTCTTCAAAAAGGCTTTGGGTGTCTATGGTCTGCTCTCTAAAGACACGGGTAAGCAGACTATTTGCTTCACTGCTTTGTAAACCAGAAAGTTCACCATAGCGCTTATCTGCTTGGACTCCATCTAACGAGACTTCACCTTCAATATTCTGCTTTAATGCAGACATCCTTTCTCTCTGTGCTTTTTGTGCTAACCTTATTTCAGATGCTATTTTTTTACGCTCAATTGCGAAAAATTTCTTAGAAGTCTCTTTTGCTGTCAACATTTCTGGTGTCTCAATTACCTTCTCTTTTGTTTCAGGGACAAAATTGATTGCATCTTCTGAAACCACCATCACTCGTGCTAGCTCTCCTTCATCAAGAGTAGATATATCTTTCCATTTGAGATTGCCACCTTCGCTTTCGGCAAGTAAGTGATGCAAATCTAAATATTTTTTTGATTCACCTTTTCCCTCTCTGTACAATCTCATTAGTAATTCTTTACCTTTATCTGCAACCTCTTCTTGTTTAACGCGTTTTAGAATAATCTCGAGTTTGCTGGTATCTATTTCTTCATCTGATTTCCATGTATTCACACCATTTTCTGCCTTCATGAGGAAACTACTTAAAACAAGATACTGTGCACTATTATTCTTCCCAGTAGAAAACATCTCATGAATTTTCTTTCTTCCTTTTTGTGCTACCTGTTGTGCCGTTGGACCTTCAAACTTTTCGTTGAGATATTTTAACCGTTCAGTTTTACGTTTTTGTTCTTCATCTGGACTAACGATAGGGGTTTTATCAACATGTTTTTCGTCGTGGGTTGTTGAGATTTTCTCAGGATTCATGAAAGTAATTATAACAAATTTATATCAAAAAATTACTCTACTTTTGGTAGTCTTGAAAAATATAGTGATTTTATCTGTGAGTTCGATTCCTGTCGGCTTTACGCTATTAACGATGTCTGAAAAACCCAGCAAATAAGCCTCTAGGTCGGTCTCACTACAGTGTGCTCTCGGCAGGAAACGCCTCTCTCAGAGAGTGTTGGTCTGAACACTTCGAAAGACACTATATTCTCTTTTGTAATTTGTAGTAAATCAAAGCAAGAGCTAACAACTCTCCAAAAAGTATCAATTTTCCAATGATTTTATTTAGACTTACCTGTTTTGTATAGGCAGGATCGTACCCGCCCATTGGAACACCAAAAGGATCAGAAAGAAATATAAAATAAGTCAAAGGCACTGAAAAAAGTACGATGGCAAATAAGATGCCAAAAGTTAGACGACTCATGACAATGAGTTTACAGCATCGTATAAAAAAGTACTAGCATTATCAGTTTCAGTTTATTTTATATTTTTCGGCAGGAACCGCCTCTCGCGTTGCTACGCCCCCAATCTTCACCCTCTTCCGAGAGACGAATTTGCTAATAACCTGTGGTTTGATTCGGAATCGGTCACGAATCACTAAGTCTTTTAAAAAGTTTATAACTTTCTAAAAGTCAAAGTGTTCGCGACCCCGCCTCGCTGCCTGAAAAAAGTAGGGAAGAAAACTTTTTTCAGTACCCGCTGTGGCATTCGATTCCTGACGCAAGTGACACCAGTCACTTGCTCCGAGAGCACAGAATACAAAAAACACTTCATCAAGAAGTGTTTTTGCATTCTGTGCTCTCGGCAGGAATCGAACCTGCATCGCAAGTACCGCAAACTTGAATTCTATCCATTGAACTACGAGAGCATCTCAAAAAAGTGCCACGAGGCACTTTTTTGTTACTTTGAAACTTTCGCTACCACCTTAGCAAGGCGAGACTTTTTACGGTCTGCCGTGCCTTTCTTGATAATACCGCCTTTCGCAGCCTTATCAAGCGCCCTGAACGCAAGACTGAGGTCTGACACAACGCTTTTTGCTCCGCTTACAACGCCCTTTCGAAGCGTCTTCACGGCATCCTTCATTGTTCTTTCTCTTTTTGCATTAGTGAACGCTTTCTTCGCGCTTACTTTGATTGCTCTTTTTGCTGACTTTGTAATTGCCATAGTTTTGTGATTATACCATAAAGGAGCGAGCCTTACAAGCTTCTTTTCTCCTTCGCTTCACTATATACTAAAAAAATGATTTCATATCTCTCCGGTGTCACACATTCCTTAAGCGAAAAAAGTCTTTGTCTTCTTGTGGGCGGCGTTGGCTATGAGATAATGACACCCCTTCAAACCCTTCTCTCAATAAAGGAAGGTGCCCCGGCAGAATTTTTCATATACACCCACGTGAGAGAAGATCAGCTTTCTTTATTTGGATTTATAACAAAAGACGAAAAATTTGTTTTTGAAAAATTACTCGACGTGTCCGGCATCGGTCCAAGAGGGGCACTCGGCATACTCTCTGTACATTCACCAGCCTCTATCGCAAGCGCTGTCTCACAAAATGACACCGCACTTCTTTCTCACTCTCCAGGAATTGGTAAGAAAACTGCGGAAAAAATGATAATTGAGCTCCGTGGTAAATTAGATAAATTCTTAGGAGCGGGAACTTCTGATCAACTCTTTGAAGTGCGCCTCGCACTTGAAGCGCTGGGCTATGCGAGCAAAGATGTGCATGACGCCCTCTCGTCGCTTAAAGATACGACGAAGCGCTCGCAAGATCTCATCCGTGAAGCGCTTGGTTATTTGCAGAAATAATCATGCCAGAACTTCCTGAAGTAGAGACAACCGTTGTCGGTTTACAAAAAGCTGTTATAGGGCAGACCATCAGAGAACTCTGGTCGAATTCTTTTAGCGTTGCTTATGTGAATAGAAACAATCACAAAAATAAAAATTACTTTGCGAAGTTGCGTGATGGCGTGAAGGGAAAAAAAATAGAAAAAGTGACGCGCAGGGGCAAGTATATAGTCATCGCTCTTTCGGGCGATATAACTTTGGTCATACACATGAAAATGACGGGACATCTTCTTTATGGAAACTACTCCCTTCGAGATGAGCAGGCAGACTCTTGGCCGTGGATACCAGAAGAAAAAAATGGAAAAAGTGACACACCTCTTCACGATCCTTACAATAGGCATATACGAGCTGTCTTTACTTTAGAAAATAAGAACGGCGCACGCAATCATCTCGTCTTTTGCGATCCAAGAAAATTTGGCACCATAGAACTTTTTGAAAATAAGGAACTCCATACAAAGTTAGGAAAGCTCGGCCCGGAACCTCTTGATAAAGAATTTACTCTCCCTCTCTTTAAGGAACTGCTTAAAAAGAAACGGGGCGGGTTTATCAAGAGCGTTATACTCGACCAAGAGCTTCTTGTTGGTGTTGGAAATATCTACTCTGATGAAGCGCTTCACCTTTCTCATATTCATCCTCTTCGAGAGGTAACGACACTTAAAGAGAATGCTATCTCTCTTCTTTACAAGAGCATTCAGAAAGTCTTACGAGCTGGTATAGATTTCGGAGGAGACAGCATGAGTGATTATAGAAATATCGATGGCGCGCGTGGCGCCTTTCAAGGCAAACACTTAGTTTACTTACGCCATGGCAAGCCCTGTATTACAAAGGATTGCACGGGTATTATACAAAAGAAAAAGGTTGGTTCTCGGTCGGCACATTTCTGCGCTGTTTGTCAAAAGTAATGCTATACTTTTTCCATGCTTAAAGGTCTTGGAATTTTCTTTGGTGTCTTTATCCTGGTGTGGATTATTTGGTACGTTACTGGTGGTCCCCTTCGCGCAACTATCAAATACCCTCTGGTGAAATACAATGATCCGAAGGGTATGATATACGGAACGAGCTCTAAGGAACAGTAATCTCTATATATATTTTGGTGTGTCATCCCAGAATTTTTGTAATCAAAAATATCTGGGATCCAGTGTCTTGTGATGTATACCCCTTTAAAGAAGACACCCTAGATTTTCTCGAGTTTTCGTGTTAGAATTTCCTCTATTCTCTAAGAAGAAACAGGTTCGTTTCAAAAGAAAACAAGCCTGGAAAAATACTGGATCCCAGTCTTCGCAGCGCCCAAGACATTCGCTTGCTAGCTCAGGGATGACACAAACCAGAGAGAATAACCAATATCCCTATAGCTCAGCCAGCAAAAAGAAATAGCTAGCTGACTTTAAAAGGCAGAGAAGTGAGAAAAGTTTCTAGTACAAAAGAAAATAATATATGTCCCTATAGCTCAGCCGGTAGAGCAGCTGCCTTTTAAGCAGACGGTCGCAGGTTCGAT
>JAYVAE010000021.1:0-7234 GCA_043751115.1 bacterium
ACTAAAGAACGCTGGGCTTACGCCACAGCGGATTAGGTCGCAATCCTTTGGATTGCTCTAGTTGAATAGCTTCGCTATTCAACATGTTTTGTAAACAAAACATAAACTCACTTCATCTCACGGGCTTACGCCACGGGAGGATTTATGTGGACTAAAAATTTTATATCTCAATTATACATAAACATATACGTAGAGATCTTGAATTCTAACGAATTACTAATTACTACTTACAAATAACTATCTCTTATACTTCCTCGCAATCTTAACCCTCGAAAGTTCTCTCTCTATTTGCGATTGAAAATGTTCAAAATCAAGATCATCTTTTTTATCAAGAGCAGTTTTCTTAGCTCTTTCTAATGCTTCTTCTGTTGTCTTCCTATCTATTTCATCAACGCGTTCGGTATGCTCAAGAAGGACAATAACTTCGGTCAGTCCTTTTACATGGGGCCTCACCGTGACTAGTCCGCCGAACACAGCGTAGCTCACTTCACTTCCATCTTTGCGCGCGGTAAGCTCTCCACTACGTACCATTGAGACAAGCGGTATATGTTTATCAAGCACAGTAATCATACCCGTTGTTGTCGGTATACTAACACTTGTCACTGTTTCGTCGTAAACGAGCTTATCTGGGGTTATGACTTTGAGTTTGAGCATAGTGTGGGCTGGTTATTCATAATTGGTAATTCGTTATACGTTACAACTAATTACGACTTACTAATAACGTTTTGCATTACTTTGACGCTGTGTGTTTAGAAAGTACCTCCTCAATCGACCCACACATATAAAATGCCGACTCAGGAATACCATCATGTTTCCCTTCTAAAATTTCCTTAAAACCTCTTACTGTGTCTTCTCGTTTGACATAAACACCTTTAGCTCCCGTGAACTGCTCTGCCACGAAAAATGGTTGTGAGAGAAATTTTTGTATACGTCTCGCGCGCGCTACTGATCTCTTATCTTCATCTGATAATTCGTCCATTCCTAAAATAGCAATGATGTCTTGAAGGTCTTTGTAACGCTGTAACACTTTTTGTACACCGCGAACTACCGTATAGTGCTCTTCCCCTACTATTTCTGGTTGAAGTATAGTCGACGATGAGTCAAGCGGATCAACCGCAGGATAAATACCGAGCTCAGAAAGTGGCCTTGAAAGTACTACTGTCGAATCGAGGTGAGAGAACGTTGTCGCTGGTGCTGGATCGGTGAGGTCATCTGCTGGCACATAGACGGCTTGCACAGAAGTAATAGAGCCATCTTTTGTCGAAGTGACGCGCTCTTGTAATTGTCCCATTTCTGTTGCAAGGGTAGGCTGATATCCTACCGCAGACGGCATGCGACCAAGGAGCGCTGAGAGTTCAGAACCTGCTTGTGTAAAGCGAAAAATATTATCGACGAAGAGAAGGATGTCTTTCTTTTCTTCATCACGGAAATATTCTGCCATAGAAAGTGCAGAGAGTGCGACGCGCGCTCTCGCTCCTGGTGGCTCATTCATTTGTCCGAATACGAGTGCTGTTTTTTCTAAAACTCCTGACTCTTCCATTTCTCGGTAAAGATCATTCCCTTCTCTACTTCTTTCTCCAACTCCCGCAAAAATAGAATAGCCTCCATGCTCGGACGCGATATTACGAATGAGTTCTTGTATAACGACAGTCTTTCCGACTCCTGCTCCTCCGAAAAGTCCTACTTTTCCACCTTTAAGAAAAGGACAAATAAGGTCAACAACCTTGATACCCGTTTCAAGAACTTCGGCCTTCGTGCTTTGGTCTTCAAACTTTGGCGCGCTTCTATGTATTGGGTATCTCTTTTCTGTTTTCGGTGCTGGCTTTTGATCTATCGGATTTCCTACCACGTCAAACATGCGTCCCAGTACTTCCTTTCCTACGGGAACAGAAATGAACTCACCGGTATCAGTAACTTGCGCCCCTCTTTGAAGGCCGTCGGTAGATGACATAGCAACAGCTCTCACTTCTCCAAAACCTAAATGCTGAGCAACTTCAAGGACGAGAGTGCTTCCTCCCATCTGTACAGTGAGAGCATTTCTGATATCTGGCATATCGCCATCAAACTTTATATCAACGACTGGCCCGATAATTTGTGTAATTGTTCCTTGCATATTTTTTAGTAATTAGTTATTCGTAATTGGTAATTCGTTATTACTTATGGCTGATAGCTTGTTTCTAGCTTGTCATGATACCGAGAAGTTCTTTTAATTTTTGTTTTCCTTCTTCTTTATACTTTGCTTTCAGTAAGTGGGGAAGAATTGCGTGGCATTTAAATTCTTTGTCTTCAATCTTTTCTAAAAGTTCATCGAGGGTCAGTAGATGAACTATAATTCTTTCACCAGGATCTATATAATTTTGTTTGGTTAATTCGCAATCTTGTGCAATAAAAATGTTAAAGTTTGAAACAACTCTATCCTCAGCAGGAAGAGAGAACCATAACTTTATGCTTTTCGCATTATATCCTGTTTCTTCTAATAGCTCTCTTGATGCACATTCTAGCGGAGTCTCTCCCACCTCCATACTTCCTCCCGGAAAAGCAAAAAACTTTTCTTCCGTCGGCTGTTCCTCCTCGATAATAATAATTTTCCCTTCTTTTGTAACAGGAATGATAGTACTGCCTCCCGGCCTTTCCACATATTCAAAGGTTTTAAAGCTACCATCATAAAGTTGTTGCTCCCACTGCCAAACACTAAAAAAAACACCCTCAAAAACTTTTTTTGCATTGTCAGGAATTTTTTTCATACTATTTATTCTTCTTTGCTCGGCTCCTTGTGAGCAATTACTTGAGGCAAGGTCATTTCATACGCTTTTTGCATAAGAGCAGCGTAATAGAGTCCGACGAATCCAGCGCCAATACCATTTATTATCAACCAAAACGGTGTCATTGTATTATCTCCTGCAAAGGAAAAAACAACCAGCACATAAAAGACACCCGAAAGAAATATAGGTAAAAGGAGTGCCTTTGTTCTCTCGTAACTTTCTTTTACAGCAACTAATATGGTTTTATTTTCAAAAAGAATAATTGGTTCTACGAGGAAAAGAAAAGTCATCACAAAAAGCCCGGGTATGATGAGCATGACAAATCCAAGTGCGGTTAAAACTGCGACGAGTAATGCAGCGACAAATAGTCTTACGAAAAGTAAAGCAACAGCTTTTACTCCAATCCGTAAGTGAGCTTTTTTATGTCTCAAGAAATAGAGAAAAAGAAAATGAAAGAACTGAAGAGTAACGAGGCCGAGCATACTAAAGATAGTTTGATAGACTTCAAAATCCTCCTTGCTCGCTGGCTTCGTTATATAAAAAAAGAGTATTTGAAGAGCGATATAGAGAACTAGCAAAAGAAAGACATTCTTTTTAATGCTTACAGTATCTTCAAATGCGCTAGAAAGTAAAGTAAAAAATCTCATATTTTATGCATATTTTAGGATAGCGCCATAGCTCCAGAAGTTATTTCTGCTATCTCTTGCGTCACAGTACCTTGCCTCGCACGATTGTAGTATAGCTTAAGGTCGTCTTGTAGCTCGCTTGCATTGTCCGTCGCACTTTTCATCGCCAGCATGCGAGAAGAATGCTCTGAGGCATAACTTTCAAGAACTGAGCTCGTTATAATATTTTGTATCATCATAGGTATGACAGCGCCGAGCACTTCATGTTCACTTGGCTCGTATTGGAAGAGACTGTCCTGCGCTTTCTTTTCATGATGACTTGCTTCATAGGGAAGTAGCGCCGTCTCGGTAGGTAAAAAGGAAGAAGAAGACACAAGATGAGTATAAATGATAGCAATTTTTGAATACTTCTTCTCTTTGTATTCACTCACGAGAAATTTTGCAAGACTTCTGCTTTCTTTTGCGCTAAAGGTATTTGTTTGATACGAAAGAACAATTTTACTCTTACCTTTCTTAGCTATTTTTTCTGAATATTTACCGATAGCAATCACATCAACATCAGAAAATCCCTTACCAGTTTTTAGCTCTATGTATTTACGATAAATGTTTGCATTATAGCCCCCGCAAAGCCCTTTATGCGATGAGACTATGATATAAAGTACTTTATTTCCACTATTTTTTTCTACAAGTGGATGCTTGATGCGTCTATTACTCACTATATCTTCCAAAATTATTTTGCTCTCTTCAAAGAATGGGCGAATCAAATACGCTTCGTCGAGCGCTTTTTTCATCTTGGAAGCCGAAACCATTTCCATAGTCTTGGTAATCTTTTTGATACTTCCAACACTTTTTATTTTTCCCTTAATTGCTTTGGTTTGCATACAGGTTATTAAACTTTTCTATCGAAGTCTTGAGCGCTCGTTCTTTATCATCATCCCAATCTTTATCGAGGCCATCAAGGAGAGCACCCTCTTCTCTCGAAAGAAATGCATGGAAAGAGTTTTCCCATTTTTTTACCTCATCTACTTTAACAAGATCAAGGAATCCATTATTCACAGAATAAATTGACGCAACTTGAAGAGAGACTCTGAGCGGCTCAGCGTTTACTTGCTTGAGCATTTCGGCTGTTCTCTTGCCACGCTCTATAGTTTTTTTAGTATCGACATCGAGGTCACCATCGAATTGCGAAAAGCTTTCGAGTTCTCTATACTGCGCCATTGCTAACTTCATTTTACCAGCATTTTTCTTCATTGGTTTTGTTTGCGCCGAAGATCCAACGCGTGACACAGAAAGTCCGACGTCAATTGCTGGCCTCATACCTTTATAAAAAAGATTGGCGTCGAGGAAAATTTGTCCGTCAGTAATGGAAATGACATTCGTTGGAATATAGGCTGACACATCGCCTGCTTGTGTCTCAATGATTGGGAGCGCTGTGATAGATCCGCCCCCTGCATTTTCATTTCTTCTACATGCTCGCTCAAGCAGTCTTGAGTGAAGATAAAAAACATCACCAGGATATGCCTCACGCCCAGGTGGACGCTTGAGAAGGAGTGACATTTCTCGGTATGCAACAGCGTGTTTCGAAAGATCATCATACACCACGAGAACATCTTTCTTCTTATCCATAAAATATTCGGCAATCGCTGCGCCTGAATACGGCGCAAGAAATGAAAGCGCAGCAGAGTGTGATGCACCAGCAAGTACAATGACAGTGTAAGAGAGTGCATCTGCTTTCTTCAGCTTTTCAACAATCTGCGCTATTTTAGACTCCTTTTGACCGATCGCAACATAAACGCAAATAACATCTTTTCCTTTTTGATTGATGATGGTATCAATAGCAATAGTTGTTTTACCCGTCTGTCTGTCACCGATAATGAGCTCGCGCTGGCCACGACCGATGGGTATCATAGCATCAATTGCTTTGACTCCTGTTTGTAGTGGCTGATTCACTGGCTCACGTTCCATCACACCTGGCGCAATCTTTTCTATGAGCATATGCGTACCTTTTTCAAGCTCTACGCCTCCATCTAAAACAGCAAGTATAGGACTCACAACACGCCCGAGAATAGTATCTGGCACAGATATTGAGAGTACTTTACTGGTTCTTGTGACAGATTCGCCGGCTTTTACTTTTTCACCGCCTTCGACGATAACAACACCAACGAGTTCCTTTTCGAGATTGAGTGCGATACCAAAAGCTCCAGAGTCAAATCTCACTTCCTCCATACTTTGCACATTCGCAAGTCCTGAAACTTTAGCGATGCCGTCCGACACAGAAATGACGGTACCCACCTCTTCAATTTTTATTTCGGATGAAAGCTGTTTTATTTTTTGCTCTAATTCTCCTATGATTGTATCTACTTTCATCTTTTTATTGTATAAGCTCGTTAATAATCGCACGTGCACTACTATCATATGATTTATTCAAATAAGTAGCGCAAAATCCAGAAAGTAGTTCTTTGTCTATTTCTAACTTTACTTTCGCATGAGGTGGGGCTGCAATGAGTTCTTTTACAATGGAAATACTACTTTCGTCCATAGTAAATGGAGATGCTATCGTTACCATTTCTTGTAATTCTCCCTCTCTTTTTCTTTCTTTAAGCTCTAAAATAATCTGAGGCAAAAGCGAGAGAAGCTTTTGTTTTTTTAGGAAAAAGTAAAGTTCCTCTGTTGTTACTTTCTCTCTTGTCAGTAAGTAGGAAATAGCCTTCGAGTACATACTATTTTTTAAGTGATGTAATAAACTGATTATTTTTTTCTTCTGTCATGCTCTCTCTTAATGTTTTTTCAAAAAGTGCTGCGATAAGCCTTTCTTTTTCTCCAAAAAGCTTGACGAGCCCAGCTTCAAAGGACTCATCTTTTAATCTGTTTGCCTCTTTCATTATTTCTCCTGCGCTAAGAAGTGCCTCACTTTTGATGCTCTCTGCAAGACTTTCAGCTTTGACACTTGCTTCCTTAACAACAGTATTAGCCTCTTCTTTTGCATTTCGAAGAAGAGTCTTTGCATTTACTTCAGCAGTGTGTAGTACTTTCTCACTTTGTTCACTCTTTCTTACTCCTTCTTCAATTACTTTTTTTCTCTCTTCAAGCGTCGTTCCGATCTTTTTAAAGAGAAACTTTTGAAGGAGAAAAAATATGATGAGAAAGTTAAAGAAGTTGGCAAGAGCTATATTTATATTAAAGCCGAGTGAGCCAAGTACATCTTGTAACATTTCCATAATAAATTCCTATATATTACTTAATGAGGAAGAAGGCAACGAGTGCGAAAATAGCTGTCGTTTCAATCATCGCTGTCGCGATAATCATTTTAGAGAAAAGTGATCCTTCAATATCAGGGTTTCGTCCCATAGCTTCGAAGCCCTTACCCATAAGATATCCTTGCCCTATTGCAGTGCCCGCCATAGCGAGTATACAAATTCCCTTTGCTATATAAATTGCAGCCTCTGGTGTCATAGTGATAGTTTTTAGTTAATAGTTTGTAGCTTGCCCCGTAGTTATGTAATCATAAAGCGGCGTGGTTATTCGTTTAAAAATACATCGGTATCTTTGTATGAGAATAGCTTTCAATAAAAATTCGCCCGTTTCGAGCTAATGAAAAGAGTATAGCAAATTTTGGAAGTTTCTGCATCCACAGGCTAAACCATCCGCTATAAGTCCTGCGGATGGTCGCCCGAATTTGCGAAGCAAATTTTAGGGTAGCTGTAGACTTAAATCTTTAAGATGGAAGACTTAAGTCACAAGAAATATAGGCATATAGCTCCCAATATCAGTTTTTCTTCTTCTCACCGAGCGTCACAGACGAGTTCAGAAGTATGGCCGTAATCAGCTTCTGCTTCCTTTGAAGGG
>JAYVAE010000022.1:0-7111 GCA_043751115.1 bacterium
AGTCAAGTCCTTGCCCTTGAGCAAAGAGAAGGGCGGGGAGGAGAGCGGAAAGGAGAGAGAGCAGTATGAGAGAGAGGGTTTTGAGGAGGGGCATGAAAAGAATAGTATTATGAGCCGATAAGCGAAATAAGGAGCGCCTGCACAAAGAGTACAAAGACAGTTATCAGAACTATAGCAAGTAATGTGCCATGCGCGTCTTTTATTTTCTCTGGATTCCCTTGCGCAGAAACATATTGAAATCCAGCATAGAACCACCCGCCTATCATGAGAGGAAAGACAAGCCATACCCACAAGACTTTAACAAAGGCTAAGATAATTTGCCATAGATTGAGGTCGCTTGTAAAGACTGAAGTTGGTCCCGCCGCGTACGCCCTATCGATAGGCATCAAGGAAAGTATATAGTCAAGATATTTGAGAAGCTCTGGATTTACCTGCGCCTCTCTTAGTATTGATCCGAGGTTGAAGGCTGCAGCCAGAAGAATGAGCCCGATAACTATGCCGGCAATTTTTGCCCTACTTTTAAGATAAAATTGTGGACCTCCTCTTGTTTGATAAAAATCAAAGAGAGTGCTTCCTACCATTGCAACCAGAGCAACAATCAGCACCACCTTTACTGTTAGTTGGAGTAGCTTTTTAACGGATTCTTTTATTTGGCTGACACCACATTTGCCTTTATTCTCCGCCATCGTTTTGCCTGGTTGACAAGCGATGCCATCGAGCGGATTTTGCGCATGAACGAGTATTGGAGAAATAAAGAAAAATGAACTCAGTAAAAAGAAAGAGAGTATGACTTTTCGCAGTCCTTGCGATCTGCTTAATCCCAATAATCCTTGCCTTCCGAAAATAGAGCTTGAAAAATTAGCGAGCATATATATCGTTCAGTGAAACTTCAAAGTCTTCAGCAGACCTACTTGGCGTTTTTTTGCCAGATACTATATCGTCGACTGCAACTTTGAGCAGATCTGTTGACGCACTTTCTTTAATGTCATACCAACCTCTACTTACTAAAACGCTTGAGCGTAAACCGATATCGAGATCCTGATTAGCACTTATGGCGGACCGGATGGGACTCAATTTTCCTGTATTCGCTGCAACGGTTATACTATATTTTGAATTGGCGAGCGTCGACTGCGCCTTATACGCTGTTAAAACGAGATTTTGCGGAGTTCGCTTCATAACAGCGACACCATACATTTTCATACTATTTGCTTTATTGGGATATCCCCTCGCGAGCGGAAAAGGACTCATATAAAAATTAAGCCTTTCATTTTTTTGAGCTATTTCTTTAAACTCGCCACTAAAGCCGAAATAAAGAGCAAGCTTTCCGGCAGTAAATGCATCTTTGTCACTACTTCCTACAAAGCTATTCCAAGAATACGACTCTTTGCTGGGGTCGGAAAATTGTGTAAAAAGTTTTATGCCTTCCCTTAATGGCAGTACAACACTATCTTGTGTGAGCGGATTGTTTCCTATAAACGACGGCACGCCATTGACATCGACTACTACTGGCTCTTGACCTAAGAGCCTCACGAGGCCCATTATTATCTCTTTTGCATGAACGACGTTTGAAAAAGTACCAAGTCCGACGCCATAGGAAATGAGTTTACCGCTTGTGTCCCTTCCTGTTATACTTGGCGCTATACCAAGTATTTCATCCCAGTACTCTGGAGCTGTCGCAATAGTATTCTTTGAAAGTGTGTCGCGATTAACGAACATCATCATAGGCTCTATAGTAACTGGAAACGCTAAGATACCGTCAGATGCAAGAAAAATAGATGCTCCGTCTACATAACTATTTTTGAAATCGTTAACAGGGAAAGACGTGTACGGAAAGAGGAGTAATCTTCGCTTTTCTGCGAGTATGGTTTTATAATCGGCAAGTATCATATCTGGTCCTCCGCCATCTGCGAGGGCATCTACCAAAACTTTTTGAAATTTTTGCTCCGGTATTTCTTCATAGGTAATGGAGTAGGTTTTCTCATCAATATTCATTTGATTAAGAACGGGCGAAACATTTTCTAAGGGAAGAGTTCCCCACATGGTTAAGTTGCCAACAATTTTTTCTTCTCTATTACCCTGTCCAATTGGCAATTTCCCAGAAAAGACGAGCACAGCAAAGACTGCTGAGAAGATTCCTATACCGGTGACTACGTATTTAAACATATATTATAAACTTTTTGCTAAAAATGCGTAATGATAATGCCCAGCCGGAAGTCTTTTCATTATACGAAATCCGCCAGAGACAAAGAGATCCTCGGCTTTGCTCTCGTTCACCACATGATCTTTATGGGGACCAATACCGTTATGACTTTGTGACCACTCAACGACTAGGACGAGCCCTTCTGGAATAAGTACTCTCTTTATTTCTTTAATGGCCGCTTCTTTATTTTCTAACATAAAAAGAGTATTTGAGAGTACGACGGCGTCGAGTGCGTATGAATCTAAATAGAGTCCTTCTTCAATATCTGCCCATATAATATCAATATTTTGATAACCCATATCATCGAGTGTCTTCTTGGTCGAAGTGAGCGCTTCTTTATGTATGTCGACAGCATACACCTTTCCCTCCTCACCAACGCACTTTGCAAGGTGTGCTAAATAGGCGCCGCTTCCCGAGCCGACATCTGCAACTGATGCTCCATTTCGGAGTACAAGCATGTCTACAAGTGATGCTGGAGTAAGAAATGCCATATCTGCCTAGTATATAGCTTTTCTCATGTGCCTGCCAGTGGAGGAAGTCTAGTACGTGGTGTCTGATCTTCTTTCTATACTTAAAATAATTACTTCCTCTCCTCTCTTTACAAAGATAACTCTTATGTCGCCTTTTCTTACTCTCTATGTATCTAAAGTACCCGCGAGCTTTCTTATATCAAGGTTTTCCAAGTTTAACTCTCTGATTGAAGGAAAGAGTAGAAGAATACTATCTCTTTCTTTATTGAAAAAGCTCAAAAACTTTTTTAACTAATTCTTCTTCAGAAAGTACATCGGTATGAAAAGTAAAAGCTTGCTTATTTTTATCAGCATTATAAATATCAAAAAGTTCTTTCCATCTATCTACCGAAAGATTTGTCGGTTTAACGGCGGAAGTTGCTGATCTCACCAACCTTTCTTCAAACCTTTTTCGAAGAATGAACTCGTCTGCTTCTAAATTTATTTCTACAATTTCGTATCCTGCCTCATGTGCAAGTGAAATTATCTTCTCTCTTTTATCTTTCCAAATTGATGAATCTGTAACAACATCATAGTTTTTAGTGAAAATAAAGGAGGCAACAGAAAAAAGTAGTTCAAATACTTTCTCTTTATCATTATGTGAGGAGTACTGTGAAAAGTTTCTCTTCACGTTATCGTACGATAGGTAAAAAGCGTTTTCTTTTATCTTAAGCAACTCTCTAACAACTGTTGATTTCCCGACACAAGACGGACCGTTTAAAATAAGTAATTTCATTTTAAAGTATACTTTTATTTATCTCTTTACATCAAGTTGAAACTTGCGACAGAATCCCCCTCCCTTAGCTTCATAATTCGTACTCCCTGAGTATCACGCCCGAGCGTCGGGACTGAAGATAGTTCGGTACGTATCACTTGTGATGCTTTAGACACCGCAAGTAGTTCAGTTATCTCGTCGGTAACGACACGCGCAATCATGAGTTTCCCTGTTTTTTCTGTTACTTTTACTGTCTTAATGCCTGACCCGCCACGCTTTTGTACTTTATACTCAGTCATTTTTGTCTTCTTACCATAACCATTTGCTGTCATAATGAGAAGCTCTGCCCCCTTTTGCCCCTTGACTATTTTATCGCAAGCAACGATGACATCACCCTTGTCTAATTTCATACCGATAACACCCGCTGCTGTGCGCCCCATTTCTCGCACATCGCTATGAAGGAAACGTATGGACTGACCACACTGTGTCGTCATCACGACAGAATCTTCATCAGAGACAAAGAGCGCGGAAAGTAGCTCATCTTTTTCTTCGAGCTTGATAGCGATAAGCCCCGAGCGACGAACTTCCTTGAAACTTTCTGCGGCACTCTTTTTAACCGTTCCATTTTTGGTAATCATCATGAGTGACACGCCCGCAAGCTCTTTCATGTCTTTTGGCATTGCAAGAAGTGATGTCACTTTTTCGCCATCTGAAAGCTGTAAGAAATTCATAATACTCTTACCCCTCGTCGCGCGTTTTCCTTCTGGAATATCATACATTTTAATTTGGAAAGCCTTTCCTTTGTCAGTAAAGAAGAGAATGTCTGAGTGGCTCGACGTTTGCAGTGACATCGTCACGAAGTCTTCCTCTTTAGTATTCATATCGACAACTCCAACACCACCCCTCTTTTGTACGCGGAATTCATCTGGATCGGTACGCTTAACATAACCGCCGGAGGTATAGACGAGCATTTCATCTCTTTCTGGGATAAGGTCTTCGGGGTTGAACTCCTTGACCCTATGCTTCACTATCTTTGTCCTTCTCTCATCTCCATACTTTTCTTTAATATCAACGAGTTCTGCTTTAATGATTGAAAGCATTTTCTTTTCACTTGAAAGAATGGCGCGAAGCTCGCCGATGAGAGCTTGCACAGCTTTTAACTCATCTTCAATTTTCTTCTTTTCAAGGGAAGCGAGACGCTGAAGCTTCATTTCAAGAATAGCCGTAGCCTGTATATTTGAAAAATTAAATTTCTTGCGAAGATTTGCGTGCGCGTCTGGCGTGTCTTTTGACTTCTTGATGATTTGTATAATTTCGTCAATATGGTCGAGCGCTATCTTTAGCCCAAGTAATATATGCTCTTTCTCAAGGGCTCGAGCAAGGTCAAACTCAGTACGGCGACGTACCACTTCTTTACGGTGACCAATAAATGCGTCGAGCGCACCTTTGAGAGATAGCGTCTGCGGAATACCCTCGACAAGAGCTACGACATTGAAGTGGAATGTGCTTTCAAGCTCGGTATGCTTATAAAGATAATTAAGCACCTTTTGTGGCTGAGCGCCGCTCTTAAGGTCGATAACCACACGCATGTCATCGGTAGTCGTCGACTCGTCACGAAGCCCTTTGATACCTTCAATCTTTTTCTCTCGCACCTGATCGGCAATATTTTCTATCAAATTACTCTTTACAACACGAAATGGAATAGAAGTGATGATGATTTGAAATTGCCCATTCTTTGTTTCAAAAACTTCCGCTTCACCGCGCACCACGACACCCCCGCGCCCTGTTGCGTACGCTTGCCTTATGTCCGACTGCCCAAAGGCAACTCCGCCTAGAGGAAAGTCTGGCCCTTTCACAAATTCACAAAGATCTTCATTCGTGGCATTTTTATTTTCGATGAGATGCATTGTCGCGTCTATGACTTCACCCAAGTTATGCGGAGGGATATTCGTCGCCATACCAACAGCAATACCAAGAGTTCCATTAAGGAGGAGGCTCGGCACCGCGGTCGGGAGCACAACCGGCTCTTTCTTTGTGCCATCGTAATTCGCCACCATATTCACCGTATTCTTCTCGATGTCGCGCATCATCTCCATGGAAATTTTCGACATCTTCGCTTCGGTATAACGATATGCTGCAGCACCGTCACCGTCGACAGAGCCGAAGTTACCTTGCCCTAGGACGAGCGGATATCTATAGGAAAAGTCTTGCGCAGACTTTACCATCGCATCATACACAGACACGTCGCCATGAGGGTGATAGTTACCGAGCACCTCTCCTACAATAGTTGCCGACTTTCTAAACTTCGCACCTGGAGTTAGCCCCATATTATTCATTGCAAAGAGTATACGGCGATGCACAGGCTTAAGACCGTCACGCGCGTCAGGGAGTGCGCGCGCGGTGATCACGCTCATCGCATAGTCAAGGTAGGCGCTACGCATCTCTTTGGTGAGAGAAACGCGAAGGTGGGGATTATCTGCTTTCACTATTTCTTCAGGGTTTTTGCTTTCAGATTTTTTTGCCATAATCCGCTTAGTATAGCAAAAATAGGACTTTATCGCTAGTTTTATGAGGTGAAAAAAGACTAAAAAAGAGTCTAAAATAAAGCATACGTCTCTCTTTTATGGGGCTATTTCTCCGCTTACACCCTCGCCATTTGCTCCGTCATTTTTATTAACGACTTGAAAAGTGGCACCCTTGCCAAACTCTTCGGTCGCCCTCTTTACCTGATCAAGAAATAAGGTTATAGGAGAAGCGAAATTTGTCGAGGTAATTGGCTCCCCTTCTTTATCAGTAGAATCTGAAACACTTGAAACGTAGAGATAAAGAAAGATGAATGCCACCGTACCGAGCGTAGCAAAAAGTACCGCATGCACCTCTTTTATTGCCTGAGATTGATGCTTAACGTGATTGATATATCGTTTAATGTGACGAATCATGGGGAAAGTATAGCAAAAATGAAAAGGGTATGTATTTGGTAATTAATTTTAAGCATGCACATGTGCCAACATATTTATATTAGACACCTAGACAAATATGTAACAGTCTTAATTTATAGTGGGCACGTTCTCCCATTAGAGAACTTCTATAAAAGCATTATAATGCAAGGTTTTTATAGGGGGCTGTTTTTAGGATGATTGCATTAGATTCTTGAGACTACCGATAAAAAGATTAACAACTGTTACAATATAAGGCTTATTTATATTTCTTGTCAATTTTTCGTCTAACGGAAGAAGTTGTCTACTGTATAGCTGTATAACGTTTAACATATGCTCCGAGACTATTTGTATTTAAGGTGTTGTCGCAACAGTAGTAACTGTTTGTTTGTTTAGGTTGACGATGTTGTCGCTAGTCACTACTATTATCCCATGGGGGCCAGCAATTATATTCACATTCACAAGTGTCCCAAGGTCTGTTAAGTTTATTAAGTCAGCGAAGACGCTAGATACTCCATCTGGGGTTATTTTGCTGACGTTGTTTGATAAACGATTTGCGGTATAGATATTACCTGATGGGTCGATAATTATTGCCTGTGAGGAAGACCCTGTCGTACCTAAGATACTCGATACTCCAGATGGGGTTATTTTGCTGACGTTGTTTGATAAACGATTTGCGGTATAGATATTACCTGATGGGTCGATAGTTATTGCCTGTGGGGAAGTTCCCGTCGTACCTAAGATGCTCGAG
>JAYVAE010000023.1:0-7062 GCA_043751115.1 bacterium
GCTAATATGAACAGAATGTCAAATACCCCGTCAGTCTAGGACAATGTTGGAACTTTTTCTGTACGAAATATGATCTAAAAATAATCCTTGCGCAAAGTATAATAAATGGTGAATAAATGGTGTGAATAAATGGTGACAGTCACCATTTATACACCATTTATACTATTATTGTAACAACATAAATACTACAATAATGGATAAACAAGTACCCGTAGAAAATACTACAACCATAAACGCACCAGAAATAGTCCCTTTGCAAAGAACTTCACATAAAAAAATAGCTATTGTTGTTAGTATTTCGCTCTTTATTTTTGTTCTTTCATTAATTCTTTTCTATACTTATAAAAAACCCACTTTATCTATGCAAAAACCTCAAATAAACATAACAAAAACTTCAAGCTCATCTCCAACGACACTTATCACACCAATCAATAACACTGGGAAACCTAGCACGAGATCTGTCCCTACAATACTGCCAGATTTGACTCAAGTAAGTAACATTGAGGCAAAAAAGCTTATCGAAGAATACTATACAACAATAAAACCGAGCCACGATGAGCTCGCAAAGCAAATTCCTGGAGGTGTCGTCATCTACGTAGGAAATACTCCGAACGTCTCCCAAGAAATTGCAAAAAAATGGAACGATAACGGCGAAAAAACAGGAATTTTATTCAACAAACTTGAAGCACTTAACACTCACACTATGCAGGTAGCTCTCACACTCGATAGTTGGAACTCTGATATCAAAGTCTATGTGAATGACGAGCTAGTTATGGAAGACACTGCTGACGGCACATCATCAAAGATGAGCATCAAACAACTCATGGGAAGTGACGACTTTCGTAAATATTTGGGATTAAAGGGGCAAGAAAATCTTTTTGTTCTCAAAAAAGGTTCTAATACGGTAAAAATTACGTATGCGTTACAATCAATTGTAAAAGAAAGAAATGTGGGCGTTGTATCCGTCATGAATATAAGTCCAGTCTCACTCATCATACAACGCATGGAAAAATTAAACACAGGGGTATTTTCTGGAATGTTCGAGACAAAGGACGAGATACTTACTCTCGAAGAAAAGCCAACCCGTATAGAAAATGGCGACCCTGAAAAATCATCAGGGGAACTAGTTGGTACTTTTACTTTAAAATAAACAATGTTTACATCTTAGTTTCTAGAATCTAATGCAACTAACCTAAAGCAGGTAAATAGGGACAGTCACGATTTATATAATTATTCCTGGCTGACAAGGACTCAAACTTTGATCTCCTACACTGAGATACAAAAACAACTAGCGCAAGCTAGTTGATTTTGTATTATCGAACAGAAGCTGTATACCTTTTGGCTCTTCTACTTCGCTCTCGCTCATAAAAGAGCTCAAAACCCTCATCGGTGTGGCTTAGACAACATCGATGCCCATACTGCGGGCTGTGCCAGCTACCGTCTTCATTGCTGCTTCAAGAGAAGCAGCGTTAAGCATAAATGGTGACAGTCACCATTTGTGGTATGGAATACCATCAACGGCCACACGATTCATCCTTGGTATACTTAATTACACCATAGATTATTGATTTTTAACGGACGTATACCCATTTCCTGCTATTTAATCAAATAGGCTTTATTGAACCAAATATAAAATGGTAGATCATTCTTCTTGTTTACTATGTCATCGTAAATTTCTTTTTTATGAACAGAAAAACACTTAGCAAACTCTTTCAACTCTTGCTCTGGGACATTGCTATCTGTACCGAGAGTTATCGCCCCATTATAATTGTAGGCAGGATTGATCTTTCTGGTTATTAGTTCTTCTTGTGAAGGCAGAATAACTCCTTCATGGTTATTCGCCATATAGTCTTCAATAGCACCACCATAGGATAAATCTTCAATAGTTTGTTTTTGGATTATATCTTTAAAGGTATACAGTCGTTTAAAAGTAAGATTAGGACCAAAGGTTACTTCAAGATTTTTAATACTACTGGACCCAGCTAATTTACTAACACTGTAGGAAACATGGATGGTTAAATCTTTACCAGAGCATGAGTAAGGTCCAAAGGTATAATCATATTCATCATTAACTTTAATTGTTTTACTTGTTTTTTTAAAGTCACTGAAGTTAACGAAAATTACAGTAGCAATAATGAAGAGAATAGAAATTATGATCATGCTTATTTTCATATGGGTGTTTAAGGCTTACCTGTAGAAGGTCTAACTAGGAGGTCACCCTTTTAGTTAAAACGATTTGTCCGAGGCATAATTTAATTACACCATAGATTATTGATTTTTAACAGATGTATCCCCACTAGTGTCCCGTTTAACTTTTTAAAATCCTAAATCACCCCAATAAACAAAGGTCGTTAAGGTAATTACGTTTTCTTGCTTCCCGACTTATCACCCCTAACTTTTTAAAGTAAACTATGGGTATGAAAAAATACCCAGAATCATTACAGGACTTTTTTGACATATTTAAAACTGAGGAAGATTGCAGAGACTATTTAGCTCAGGTTTCATTTGTAGAAGGATTTATCTGTAAATATTGTAAAGGTACAGAGTATTGGAAATTTAAGAAAGGGATATATCGTTGCCAAAGTTGCAAGAAAGACATTTCACTAACAGCAGGTACAATATTACACAAAAGACAATTATCTTTAAAAACTTGGTTCCTAGCCATGTGGCTAATAGTTTCTCGAAAATCAGGAATTAGCGGTGTGTCTCTGGCGGGTGAATTAGGTTTAAAAAGAGATGATACTGGGTGGCAACTATTGTCTACAATTAGGGAAGGAATGATACGGCCTGGTATGGATAAAATCAGTGGCATGGTTGAGGTAGATGAAATTTTTGTTGGTGAGGTTCTTGTAGATTTCCATTACCTAAGTGTATGAAGGAAAAGGGTGTTGGGGAAGGGGATATGCAAGAGGTCTAATATGTGGAACATAGTAAAAGTATGCAGATAGTAAAACAATGGAAACTAAAAGTAGTAACCCTAGTAAAATACCCTTTTTTTTATTCATGTTTAAAGTATAGCAAAAAATAATAGAACTAAATAACAAACTAGTTATCTTGCTTCTTAATGATCACTTTACTTCTATTTTTGACAAGCTCTAGGGTGTATTTTTCTCCCGCGAATGTAAATTTTTGAGGAGCGAGTTCGCCATACCCCGCAGACCATATTGCTGTCTGTTTCTCCCTATTATTTTTCTTACTTTTTCCCGTAACAAGAAAAGAATACTCTTTTGTTTGCAAATTATTGGCAATCGGAACCGTTTTTACTCCTGTGTAGAGAAGATCAAAGTCAGGATAAGCTGTTACGTCACTTTTTTGATAAGAGAGCACTCCACCTTTAGCGAAAGAAACCTCTTCTCCATAATGAGAACGGCTCTGATACAAAGCACTTCCAATTAAGATAGAAACCACAACAATTATCAATATAGTAAACATAAATTTTTTATTTTTCTTCTTCATAATTACCATAAACACGTTATATCTTTTTCATGAGGGAAATTCTTTTTAAGAAGTTGTAACTTTTGATTATATTTATCGAAGGCTTTTTCCGAAGAACCAAGAAAGCCAAAACTAGCTACACGGACTCCATCTTTATCATATATTTTAACTGGAGCATCCATGGTCCCTGCTTTTGGGTCAGGGATTTCTATATACCCTCCTATTTCACCTCTGTCATTTCTATACTCAGTAATGATGATTTTGTAATTTCTTTGACTGCAAATTTTACGGACTGCCGGAGTTGTCAAAAAAATAAAGTAATACCCACCAGAGACAAGAATGACGACCAGTACAACAGTAAGAGATATGAGCATAGTTTTTTTATTCATAAGTTATATATAGACATAATATTTTACCAATACTAAATTGCCATTTCCCCTTTTTCTCTTAAAATTTTAAGAAGTTCTTGTTCCAAAATATAACCACTATCTGTCGCATTATATTCCGCAGAAGAGCTTTTATTATGCATGTCAATATCCTCATTAAGAATATCTTCAGCTGTTTCTCCATTTTCATTTTTTAGTTTTTTATCGGCACCCTTTATAAGCATGAAAGCAAGAGCTGTTTTGTAGTCCTCTGCAAAAGTTGGATTTGGAGTAGTAACCAGTTTCAAAACTAAATAATTCTTATCAATATTTTCTTTATTAAGATACGATTCATATCCTTCTGTAAAATCCTCAAAAAGTTCTATGTGAAAAACAACCACTATTTGTGCTAAGGTATAGGGATCTTTTTTTTGAACATGACCATCAAAAGAGGAACCATCCAAAATAAAATAAGTTTCTTTTGGATTAATTAATGCATTGTGTAATATATTTTTCCATGTTGTTTTTAGTGGCTCAGGAATTCCCATTTTTCCGTTAAGCCTTCCTGACTGCTTTTCATAATTTACTGTTGTACTTACAAGAGTTTCAACCCCGTCCTGAGAGAGTGTTCTTTTTTCCTGTACCAACTTATCAAAAGTTGCAGAGAAAGCAGAAATCTCTGCGTTTAATTGTTTTTTTGATGCATCTTGTTTATTATCAGTCTCTTTCGAATGCAATTGATAGGGTAATATTGTAAGAACTAATTGAAGAATAATGATCAAAAGAGCGATCAATCCGACGAGAACTATGTGTGTTTTAAAGAATTCTACGCGAAAATAAAGTACAGTAAAAATAACAGATACAAGAAGGAATGCTACAGCATATCCGAGCGAAGAACTTGCATAGCTACTAATACTTTTGTCATTAGTTATACCACTAAAAAAACTAATTATAAAAGCGCATACCGCAATTAACACACTGACTACGTTAAGAACGATAAGGAATATTTTCATAAGTACAGTATATATTAGCTAATACAAAGCTTACTTTGGTAACTCTGCCTTAATAACCGACAAACGGTCCCTAGCAAAATCTTCTGACTTAAAATAGGTATCAACGTCACTTACTTTGGCGATGTGTAAACCATAAATAAATGCTATCACCGTACCATTATCGCCATTAATTATTTTTTGTATACCGACCTCAACGGGATCACTACTTGAGGTAGCAGGAAAAGCATAGACAAGTAGATATGGAGGATTGTTAGCATCGACACCGCCAGCTATCGCCTCTGGTGTGTTAATGAGAGACGTTTCAATAATGACCGCACCCCTATCTTTATTTAATGTTGCTACATTTTGAGCATAAACTTCGGCAGACAGAGGCTTGTCGGCACTTAATGGACTAATTATATGTGTGGTGAGCAAACTCGTCCAATTTTCTACCGTCTCTCCACCAGTTACCCATTCATATGATTCAGAAGTAGAATCAGTGCTTTTTGATGGAGGAAAGGTAAAACCTTTTGTATAATTTTTGCCATTAAAAATGATGGTGTCCATAGTATTTTTATTGATTGTGTTCACGGGTAATTCTTTATCTTGTTTCGCACTAATAATCGATACTTCTTGTTTATTTTTTTGTAAATAAAATATCCAGAAAGCAAAACAGATAGCACTCACGACCAGAACCGCGAGTATTGAGCCGACAATAAGAAGAGTTTTCTTTTTTGTTGATGTTGCTATGGAATCACCCATGGAGGTGGCACTGCTTAGCGATTGCGTGTACTCTTCTTCCTTTTCAGGAAGCACAGTATTTTCTATTACGATTTTTGCCTCTACCCCATCCAACACTTGCTGTCTATTTTGCTCTTCATTCATACTTCATACAATGATAATTACTTTAGTAACTAAAAATAGTATATCTCAGAAATTTCTCTCACACAAATCATCAAACAAAGATTACAGCAAATAAAAATGACCAGATCACTCTGCCCCCTATTACCGTATGATAGAATGGCACGCATTCTTCTTAAGCTATCTCATATTGAACAAGAATTCGTAGAACCTGCGAAAAAAGAAAAGGATGATGTTGCAAAAAAATGGGAAGTGTAGGGGGCAGTAATTAGCTTTTAAAAAAGTATATGTTTGTTAGCTTCTCATCTGATTACTTACCCAACAAAGCCATTCGGTGGAAAAGCGTCCGGAAAATGACTTTTTAGGATCGCCAATATTCCTATAAATGGAAGTGAAATAATAATAGGAACAATAAAACCAAGCATATACCGAGGGAAGACTGAAAGAAGTTTTCCCTCTTTGTCTTTACGAAAACTCATAATTGACGGTGCGATGATAATTGCATATGTAAACATTGTCGGAAGAACAAGAGTCATACCAGCAACAGGATTGCCTATTATTTTTAGTCCAACACTTTCAGCAAAAAGTCCAAATAATCCAACAAGAATAAAAATTTCTTTTCTTGTATACATAAATTTACTTAGTAAAAAATACCAAGCAATAATGAACCCAGGAAGAGCGAGAAGGTTGAATGCCCAAAATTGAATAATACCTTTAAGGAGGTAATGAAAATCATGGGAGATCGAAAGATGCATAGAAATACCTGCAAGTACTTCTTCTGCAAGAATCATCATAACACCAAGAGACAGAAACTTAGTGAATCCATCAAGATTCCAAGATGAAAGCTGTTCCTCTAACCATACACGATATCTCCAGAGCAGTGTACCAACCCCACCAACCCATACTACGTAATAAAGAGCTAGGAAGTGTTTAGCATCAATAGAAATAAGTGTTAAGAAAATAAGCGAAATTACTAAAAGAATAAGTACTATCTTTTGCATGTGATTATTGTGGAAAAATGATACATTTGTATTATTTTAAGAATACCATCAAACAATCAAAACAATACTATGGCAATTCTTATACTATTTGGTGTCGGCGGGTGGAATTGAACCACCGACCTCATCTTTATGAGTGATCTGCTCTAACCAATTGAGCTACGCCGACATATATTATTTTTACAAAATAGAAAATTACTCTTATCTTATAATTTATCCAACTGCGTCTTTCGCTTGCTATTTATTTATGGCCAAGCCATGAATCTACTGGTTCACATCTTCGAAACTGAATTAGCAGATTCATGTCTCGGACCAAGCTATTGATGGCGTTGTAACAGAGAGTAAAATAGAACAAAAAAATGTGCACACTGCTGGTGAGTTTGGGTCTCGTCAATACTGGACAATTGTTAT
>JAYVAE010000024.1:0-14437 GCA_043751115.1 bacterium
CATTCGGTGCGGTTTTCGCTACTTCGTCACGCCGAGACGTAAAAGCTAAGCCCTTTCGTCTTATTTCTTCGTAAAGAAAGTAAGGAGAGTGCTCGCGACAAAGATAGAAGAGTAGGTTCCAACAATCATACCGATGGTGAGCGTGATAGAGAAGAACACCGTCGCTGCTGGTCCGTAAACAGCAAGGACAAGGAGGGCAAGTACAACTGTGAGAGATGTGTTGACAGACCTTGTAAATGTCTGTCTCAAACTAATATCGACAATTTCTGAGAAACTTTTCTTGTGCCCGAGTGCTAGATTCTCTCGTATTCTATCAAAGACGACTATTTTATCTGAAACAGAAATACCAAGAATGGTTAAGAGAGCCACAATGAAGAGAGTGTCAACTTCTGCTCCGTAATAATGAGACATGAGCGCATAAGCACCGGTCGGAATGAGTATATCGTGAAGTAGTGTCACGAGAGACGCAATACCATATTTCCATGAAGCAACTGGCTCTGAGACTTTTCTGAATGAAAAAGCAATAAAAAGAAGTATTGCAAGAGATGCTACAACAATAGCGATAATTGCTTTTTGTTTCATCTCTCCTCCTAGTGATGGACCGACATCAGAAACACCAAGCACAGTGTAAGTACTCGTTCCTACTGTTAAATAGTTTTCAAGCTCGCTTTTAAGTGAATCGTAATTATCCGTAGAAATAAGTCGATATGACTTTTCTCCATCAATGTCTCCCGTAGCAAAAATTTTCACCCCGCGTCCCTCTATTTCACTTTTATTTTTGAGCACCGCATCTTCCCCGTTAATTGCAATTTCTATGACGGTTCCTCCTGTAAAATCTATGCCGGGCTTGATGCCATATTTCCCGATGAGTGCGAGAGATATAAAAGAAAGTCCTAATGCAATTCCGATAAAAATACTGCGATATTTTGTGATACTCATACTGTTATTTGTTATTTCCATGCTTATTTCCGCCAAAGCCAAGGGAGAAACCGCTACTAAAGAGGAAAGAAGTGAGTTTACTTTTCTTTTCTGGAAGAATCAGAGTGAGAAGTACTCTTGAAATAAACTGCGCTGAAACAAGAGAGATAATAGCTCCCAAGAAGAAGGTAAAGGCAAAGCCTTTTACAACTGATGTTCCTAGGAAATACAGTATTATCGCAATGATAATAGCAGCCACATGCGAATCTCTGATGGACGTCCAAGCTCTGTCGAATCCACTAGCGATGGCGTCGCTGAAACTTTTACCTCCACGAAGCTCTTCTTTCATTCTCTCAAAGACAAGTATATTTGCGTCTATGGCGATGCCGATAGATATGATGAACCCCGCAAGACCAGCAGCTGTGAGCGTGACCGGAACAAATTTAAAGGTAGCCAGTGACATGAGCACATAGGCAAGGAGCGCGATAACCGCGATAATGCCCGGAATTCTATACCAAACTATCATAAAGAGTGCAATAATCAGAAACGCGAGCATCCCTGCGTACTCAGCATCTTTTATCGCCTGACTTCCAAGCGTCGCTGGTACAAAACTAGTAGAAAGAAGGGAAACTGGTACTGGAAGAGCTCCCTGGTTCATACGAGCAACAAGGTCCCTCGCCTCCTGTAGCGTGAAATTACCTGAAATGACTGCCTTGCCGCCCGTTATCTCTTCATTTACCCTTGGAATACTCACGGGGTAGCCATCAAGAAAGATTGCGAGCTGTTTCCCGACATTTTCTTTGGTTAGTTTCGCAAATATCTCTGCCCCCTCTTTGTTAAAATCAAGTGAAACTTGTGGCTCATTCGTTTGGGTGAAAGTAAGTGTAGCCCTCTCTAAATAGGCTCCTGTAAGTAGTGTCGGAGTAAAATCGGAGAGGAGTAATTCTGTTGAAGTACTGTTGCTCGATCTATCTTTCATGACTCTAAAGTCAAGCACAGGAGTACTCCCGATGAGATTTTTTGCTTCCTCAAGATTAGTAATACCAGGAAGGTCGACAGCAAGCCTCCATTCTTTTGAAAGCTGAGAGTAAGAAGTAGTGACGACTGACTCCTTGACGCCGAAAACATTCACACGCCTCTCAATAACATTTCGAAGCGACTCGACAGACTCTTTCGGGTCCACTGTCTTCGGGAGCGCATCTGTTTCTATTTTATACGTAAGGGCTGTTCCTCCAGCAAGGTCTAGTCCATAGGAAAATTCTTTCTTACTCGTGTACATCACATAACCAATGAGAGAAAGCAGGAAAACAACTACTAAAAATACCCAAAAATTCTTCTTTTTCATAATGGCACTCATTCTACCACAACAAAAACCTTTGGTATATAGTCTTTTTTATGACAAAATATACTTAAGGAGGGTAAAGAACAGCGCTCAAATGAACCTCACACGGCAGATAAACAAAAATAGTTCACTTTTTTATAACGGCAGGCTGATAAATCTTTTTTCTTCAGTTTTTCTTTAGCTTTTGCCTCAGCTTCAAAAGTATGGACTGTACTTTCTAACGGATAGATTTTCAACAAGAGAGCAATATACACTTTTTCCTTTTACATCTTACATAAAAAAATGAGTGAACTAGTTGAGCTTACACTCTACGAAAGTATCTTTGTCGTTTTCTGTTACTTTATGTATACCAGCCACTTGAGTGAGCCTTATAGAAGCGTCTTTATTTGAGTAAACTGCAGAAACGCTTTTCTGCGAAAGTTCCATATTAATACCTAGCTCGAGAGTTCTTTTGTTTGTAAGATTATCGAGCGTAACAGTAAGACCAGGCTTCGTCATCGTGGAAACTTTTGAAGTAAATTTCTTCCCATCCTTATAAGTGTAAGAGAATACTTTATCCGATGTAACGAATGGATTGGATGAGATTGGAACAGGCGACACTGTCTCTTTGGCAGGTATCAGGCTTGCAATAGTATTCGAACTTGTCGCTTTTTGCTTACTATTCTTTTTAGGCATTACTTGCCTATCGACAGCGCTCGATCTATTCATCTCATAAAGGGAATAGAAGAGTGAGCCAATGAGAAGGGCTCCAAGAATTGAAAGAGTGGTGACTGATAATTTTTTTCCATGTGTATTTAGTATAGTCGGAATATGCAGAACGTAGTATCAGTCTTGTCCACAGAGCACCAATTGCGTAAGTATATTTAGCCTACTTATTCTGTGCAACTACCGAGTCCATAATTTTTTTAGCAATACTTGCTGTCGTTCTATCAAAACGTGCTATTTGTACACCGTCTTTGAAGATAATAAGTGTGGGGGTTCCATTTATATTATAAGAAAGCGCTTCCTTTCTCTTTTTAATAATTAAATCTTTCACCTCTTCACTGTTAATACACCCTTGTAACTTCTTTTTATCTTCCACATATTTTTTTGCTATTTCCTCTACCCAATAATTATCTTCTTCTCCACGATAGTTTTCATAAATATCTGTAATGAAAAGAAACATCTTTTCTGTTCCGGAGTCACTCCTCACACATTCGCTAATGACAGCTTTCCCTCCGGAATATATTTGTATATCCGTAAGCGGCGAATGTCTATACACTAGGCTAAAATGCTCTTTATATAGAAAACGCTTCTCGTTTTCTATCTTGTCTAATTTCAAACAGTGGGGGCAGTCGAGGCTGAAATAATTAACGACAGTATAAGGGCTATTACTTTTCCACTTGTAATAATCAGTCCCCGACAGTGAGGGGACATCTCCTTCCTTTCCCACGAGTACCTCTCTACTTCCATTTTCGAGAAATAGTACACGGGGGAGAAGCAAGCTAACGAGTAAGATAATAAGAGAGGTGACAACTTGCAATCCCGTTATAACAGGAAACTTTTTTCCACTCATCATACTAATCTTAAGAGGCTGTCCTCATCGGCTACGCTTATCAACATTATTTTATTTTTTCTCTACTACAGGTATATCAAGCGCGTTAAGCTTGTCGTAAAAGACTGGCTTTGAAACAGTCGGCAAATCTTGATCTACCCAGTTTTGTATCCCGCCCCTTACATGAACTATATTAGTAAAGCCGTGTAGTTGAAGGAAGCCATAGGCGACGCCCGCGAGTCTCCCTGTAGTACAGATAAGATAAATCTTTTTGTCTTTGTCCCTGGGGAGCGTCTTCCACTCGCTATAGAGATTTGCTATGGGTACACTTTTGGAAAGCTCAGCGTGTATTTTATTGTATTCACCTTCTGTTCTTACGTCGAAGAATAAATAGTCTTCAGGCGACTGCTTTGACATAATGGCGTAGGCGACTGATGGATCCATCTCTCTTGTAGTTGGAGTTACATACTTAGTATAACGAAGTGTTTCAAAGGAGAGTGTGATGAGTGTCCCGAGTAACACGAGTGCGAGCGCTACGAGAAAGTACTCTACGTATATTTTATTTATTTTTTTAAAGAAATTCATAGCTACTACTTAGTGACCCTGATAACATCCGGCTTAGACCCTATAATAGAAAGAAATGACTGTACTCTTGGGTCCTTGACATTTTTTGAGAGTGTTATAAGGTGCGGGTATCTAATCTCAGGAATTATCTTAGGAAGAGCCTCAGAGACCGCAGGAGCGACACCATTGGCTACTATCTCAAGTATCGCTTTTTCGGCGCTTGTATAATCTTTCATACCGCTGAGAAAATTTGCATATGAAAGGAGCGTATAGTTTTCATTTACTTTAAACATATACAGCCGGTCATACTCAATAAGACTTCTGTGTTCATTTTCTACCTCCGCTCTTTGACCTATACCATAGTCCATATGTAGTATGCCGAGCATATTCGCATTGGCAAGCCAAGTACTTGTGAGCTCAGTTCTTTCTCCTTCTGACTTTTTCATCTCTTCTATATTCTTACTTATTGTTAATTTATATTTATTGTAAAGCCTCTCTGCTTCTAGCTTATCGCCTTTGTTTTCCATAGCATCTAATTCATAAGACATGATTTTAAGCAATGGGTAAGCAAAAGGATGAAGATCTGTTATTTTCTTCATATAAGCCAGCGTTACTGCATCTGAATTGGTCCATACTATGTCACTCGATGATGCTATATTCCTAAGAAGCGATATATCATTATACGCCCTGTACAGGAGATAGGAGCGCATCATGGCAAGAGCTCTTACTCTATTTGAATACTGTGCATTTTCTGAAAGGTCTACCAGACCGTCTATTCCCTTATTTCTATCTAAGTCAAAGTTGACTGTAGCTATAGTAAAGTCAATAACTCCTTTAGCGCTTGTCGACGTTTCAGCTATTTTACTTTTTTCGAGAAGCTCAAGAGCCTTTACCTTATCACCCGCAAGCGATGCATCAACACCAGCCTTATAAAGCTCATTATTTGCCTTTAGGTAATTCGTTCCCATCGGGAGCGATTCTACATTTTGAGGAGTGGTGCCAACTGTGTTAGCCACCTCCTTGCTTTGCTGATACTTTGACCACTCGGAAAAGCCAAGTACGAAGGAGCCAAGTACGAGCACGGCTAGCGCCGACTTGAGGAAAATGTCTCTCTTTCTTTTCTCATCAGTCACTTTCCCTCCCTCTGTATTTGCCCAGTTACAGTCCTCTTCTTTTTTAGATAAAGTTTTTTCTTCCATAAATATATTTATTAAAGTCCACAACCACCACCTCCACCGTCGCCACAGCCATCACCACCACTACCATCACCACCAATAAAACCTGATGGTATGTCCGCATGTACGGTGTCGATAAATGACCCCATCTTAGGCTCGCTTTCATATACTGGACTATTTGAAGCAATTTTCGCTACAAGCACTCCCGCTAACACTCCCGCTACTAAAAGGGTTCTTTTTTTGAATGTGAAGAAAAATTTACTCATACGTAAAGTATAACAGAGATGGCATGTAAATTCTAAGTAGAAAGTGGATAAGACTCATTCACTTATGCGTCTTATGCTGTGTCTTGCCATCATTTGCCGTTTAATGTCACTCACTTACACTCACTTATCCGACTGCACGTCTCTTAATTTAAAGAGCTCCCCTATATGAGTGAGTAGTATAACTTCTGATTTACCGCTCTCAGGTTCTACTTTTAGTTGCACTTTATTGACTATTCTCTCGCCAAAAACAGTGCGCGACAAAAGAGTGCCGTCTAGAACCGAGAGCTCATAAAGAGAACCCTCATTACTTCCGATAAAAAAAGAACTGGCATCCGGGCTCACCACCCCACTTGCAAATATCCTCCCCGAAGTTTCAAATTTCCAAAGCATCTTTTTTGTTACTAAGCTAAAAGAGTACACTACTTTATCTAAGCCTCCGATGATGACGCTGTCCCTAGCTAGTACAGGCGTTGAGTAAAATCCAAATAAGCCTTCAAACCGAGCATAAAGCGTTCCATTCTTTATGCTTATCGTGTACACCCCCCCATCCAGGCTTGCAATAATAGCAAGACCCCTCGTATCGTCGAACACTACCCCGTATTTTAATTCTCCCCCCGTTTTAAACTTCCAAAGTAACTTACCGCTATCCGCACTAAATGCATATACGAAAGAATCATTACACCCACATATAACGACATTATTCTTTTTGTTATACCCAGGAGACGCGTGAGTGAGTCCTTCCATTTCATAATTTCTCCATAGCACTTCGCCAGTTTGTGCGCTGAGACAAACAACTCCGCCGGATTTTTTAGCTAAAGCAAATTCAAGTCCAATAAAAAGACGCCCCGTATCGCTATCAACTGTTGGAGAGGACCCGATCCAGTCTGCTTCTATAAATACCCACTCACGCTTCCCAGTAAAACGGTTAAGCGCGTACACATTACCATCATAGGCACCAAAGAAAACGATATCTTTATAAACAGCAGGGGAAGAAAAAATCTTTTTCCCTTTAGCGCCGAAAGAGACGTTATACTTCCACACAATGGACCCATCTACTTCTCGTAAACAAAAAAAGGTTCCATCATCCACGCCAACATAGATATACTCATTCACAAGAAGGGGTGACGACTTTGGCACTACTATATAAAGGTTAGGCTTGCTAGTAAGCTTTACCCTATAGACGGGCGAGAATTTTCTCATCAAATTTTTTGTAGGACTAATTTGTAAGTTACTTACATCGAGAGCCTCCTTGAAGTCATTAAGCTCAAAGATGCTAACTATTTCTATACCCTTACTCGAGAGGTGCTCATAAAAACTCATGTCGCGAAAACGAATACACACAAATACGGAAGAGACCTTATAGCCCAAATCTTCAAGTATGACAATTTGCTTAAGTAGAGTCGATGCTGTATTTAAAATGTCGTCTACGAGGACAATCGGTATATCTTTCTGTACTTCACCCTCAACGAGCTTGGCAAAATCACTCTTTTTTCTTGATTTCCTCACATAAAAAGGATGTACGGTAGATGAGCTTGGCGCAAGAAGAGATATACCAGCGATAAGAGGCATAGCACCTGACTCCATACCGCCCACCTGAACTTCCCCATTGTATTTTTTTTCAAAAATATTCCAAAAACATTTTGCATACTCACGCAAGAAAACATCCGAAAATGCTTCGCCTTTGAAATCAAATATCCATGGCATTGAAGTGCCGGACGAATGAAGTGACACCTCTTGTATCTCTTCTTTCTTAAAGACATTAGTAACAATACGAGAAAACAGTATACTAGACATGATATTTATTGTAACATCCTACAGACTCATGAACAAAATAAAATTTCTCAGAGATCTCTCAATTCGTATACAAGAGAAATATGAACATAGTCTTTTCACAAAAGTTTTTTCTGGCTGGATACTTCTTACTTTACTCATTTCACTCAATTCATTTTTGGGAAAGGGGTACCTGAGCCAGAATTCATCTCTTTCCTGTTTCCCTCATTTTCAGTCCTGTAAGGAGTGGTTCAGTGTCATTAATCTGACCCCTCTCCCCTTTAGTTACCTTGAATCTCTTTTCTTTACTTTTCTTTTTGCGCTTATGGTGCTCGCTGCATACTATTTGTATAGTAAAAAGTATGCCTATGTGCACTATCTCATTGGAGCACTCTTTGTTGTAAAGCTCTTTATCATGAGTATGAACTACGGTATAGCAAATTATGACTACTACGATATAGCTATGACCTTCGTTTTTCTTCTCTACCCAGCAGGGCGAAATCTCCTGAAGCTTACCTTCGTTGTACTTTATTTCTTATCTTCTACCATAAAGATACATGAAGGGTGGATACTCGGCACCTACTTCAGCACTCTTTTTTATGGACTACCGCTTATTCCGCTTGCTCTCATACCTGTAGCGACTAATATTGTCATACTTTCACAAATGATTGGTTGCTGGTTCCTCCTTCACAAAAATGAAAAGGTGGTTACTTCCTTTGTTTACTTTTTTATTGCCTTTCATCTTTACTCTACAATTTTAGTGGGCTATAGATATCCAATTACATCACTACTCTCCCTGCTTATACTCTTTCTTGTGAGAGACAAGATGAAGGGGGGTGCAAAAGTGGAGAAAGAAGAAAGAACTTTTTTGCTGAGCAAAAAAACATTACCGCTTTACTTATTCTTTGTATTTTTATTCGGAGGACAAATGATAGCAATAGTCATCCCCGGAGATCAAAAGCTTACTCTCGAAGGCAACAATTACGGACTCTATATGTTCGAGGCAAATCATCAATGTGTCAGTCGAATTAAAGAAGAAAGTTCTGGTAATGCAAGTGCGTCCGCAAGCTATGACTCGAGGAATCGTTGCGACCCTTATATGTACCTTATCAGTCTTCAAAAAAAGTATTGCTACGACGACGGGGCGAGTACCTCTATGATTTCATGGACCTTTGACCACTCGATAAATGGAGAGCCGTATAAACGCATTGTGAATACAAGTAATATCTGCACTCTCGTCTATAAGCCATTCACCCACAACGCGTGGATACAAGAACAAGGCGAAACCATTGCCAAGGCTTATAAAAATGTAACCATAACTGGAAGTGCAGGAGGTAACGAGCCTGTAGAAAAAGATGGTTATCTCTTTGCCTCATTCTTGTCAAATAGTGAGTCTGTTACAAAGACATCTTTTCAGCTCATACTAGAAAGGCATATAACTACTCTTAAAAACTTTTACTGGTTGCTATGGGTCGCCACACTACTCTTTGCGCTTTTTACTCTCATAAAAAATTCCATAAAAATATAAAAGAAAAATAAATCACTATGAAAAAATTTAATGTGAATAAAAAAAGATTTTGACGTCACTTTTATTAAAAAAGAAATAGAGGAAGCAATTCGTCGGAAAAAGATATCAGAGTATTTCGGCGTAGAGGACATGAGATGTTGGTAGAGCAAAGAAAGGCTTACTAAGGGGGGAATTTCAAATATGCGCACGAAGAAAGTGCATGGCAAAATCTTGTCAAATCATTCAATAAAGCACTGTTACATGTTAACCATCAGCAACTTTGTCGAGAAAACTCTAAGCTCCTCCTTAAAACCGATCTTTACAAAGAGCTTCCAAAAACACTTACCTTTTTAAAAGACTTCGCAAAAGAAAAGAGAGCTGTATTACAAAGAGTGCATTTTGCCCTTCTCCCTCCTGGCTGCGAAGTAACTCCTCATATAGATCACGTCGAATACGCAAAGCAAAGAAGTCGTTATCATATCGTGGTGCAGGCTAAAAATGGTAGTCTCTTTAGATCCGGTATTGAGAGCGCAACATTACATGAACGTGAAATATGGTATATGAACACCAGAGAAATACACAGCGTCCAAAATATCGATAACTCTCCCCGGCTTCACCTCATCTTTGATTTGTTGCCAAAAAAACATTTTTCATTAGGAGAAAGAATAATTAACGCGGTATTAAATAAATTTTATGAATCTTATTTAAGACATTACGGTACAAAAGAATTTAGTGCTATGCTAGAAAAAAATCAGAATCTACTCCGAGCGCTCATTGGTAAATAAAATTAGTAAATAAACTTGGCAGATTAATTAATTGCCTGCTATTTTCCGAAACTTTCCCATAAAGCAGTCTTGTCACGTAAGTGTGGAGCATAAACGTAGTAAAACCTGCCTAGCATGACTATTCCTACAAAAAGCCTACAAGAAATCATCAATATAGGGTAAACTCTTCCATGAGAAGATATGAGAAGAACTAAAAGAAATATACTTTATGAAAATAAATCATCGTACTAAAGAACATAAAAATACCGTTCAAAGAATTGCCATAGCCATCCCCGCAATAGTACTCTTTACCGTTCTTCTTATCCCCTCACTTTCCTACTCACTTGGCAATAAGTTTTTTGGTGACATAAAACAGCTCTATCATTTACCCCTCGCCCAACTCTTCTACATAAATGCGACGCATCCCCTACTCCCCCTTCCTGTGCCTATCTACGCACATTATCAGCTTTCTCGCACGTACTTCATTAAAGGAGATTTAGAAAGGGCTATTAACGAGGCAAAAAAAGAGCTTGCTCTTTATCCAAACAATAGCGTCACCTATTATATGCTCGGACTTTCCTACGGATATCAAAAGAGAGAGAAAGATGCCGTAGATGCCTTCGCAAAATATTTAGAAGTCTATCCAACGAGTTGGGCAGCCAGAAATGACAAAGCATGGCTCGAGTTTAGGGTAGGGAATGTAGACGAGGCAATCAAAACACTACAACCAGTAGTAGAAACTCACTTGGCAAATGTCTGGGTACAAAATAGTTATTGTGCCCTCATGATTGCCAAGAGAATCTATGATAGGGCAGAAGTGTCCTGTAACTTAGCAAAAAGTGCTGTGGAGCAAATGGACGAAGAAGCGTGGGGTATCGCATACCCCGGCAATGACCCTCGCATTTATGGAGAAGGCCTAAGCGCCACCAAGAAGTCCATAGAAACGAACCTTCAAATTATAAAAGAGAGCCTCACACCTCGGGCGTAAAAAGGGGAGGGAAAGGAGAGAAAAGAGAGAGACACTGACGCTTGAGAAGCTGAAAAAAGTTATAAAGAAGATTTCCGCTCTTTGAGTAAAAGTAAATAAGTGTATAAGAATGGTTGCCAGAGCAGAGCGAGGTGCTACACTAAAAAAATAAAGTACGTATGATAATAAAAAATAACTATTTTCAAAAAATAAAAAAAGCTTGGATTCAAGCTGGTTCAAAGAACTTGTCGCTCTTAAGTTTCTCTTTTGCCTTCATTTTCCTCGTTTCTCTGTTCCTCATAACGCGCGGTATTACTCCTCATACTTCTGAGCTCAGCTATATAGAGCATTCAGTCTTAGGTCAGAGTTCCGGCTCAGTCATACCAGCAAGCTGTGATAGCGCGGCCCCCCACGACGGTGAAGTATGCGGCGCTTGGGTTGCAGGCGCGTGTCCAGCTTGGAATAGCAATACAGCTGTTTCAACTTACGTACCGTTTACCTGTGTAGGGGGTAATAGTGGCTGTTCCAGTCCTCAGCCAAATTCTATTTTCTGTAAGGCGGCACCCTATCCACCATCTATAGCAATAAAGCTTGGTGGACCGATTGGGACACAGCAGGCTACTTTTACCAATACTCCGCCAACTATAGAAACCTTCAGAACATCTGCCGACACTGTTGCTGCTGATAGTACCGCGAGATTAGACTGGCGAGCCAAGAATGCAGGCAGATGCCTGCTTAAAGTTAATCAAAACGGCATACAAATCTATGAAGTAGTAGTAAACCCAGACACCATCACAACAAACAACCCTTTTGTCATGAGCGCAAATACTACTTACTATGATAGAGACAGAAGCTATGTTCTCACCTGTAGTAATAGCGCAGGGCAAACAGTAACCGCGCCCACTGTTTTTGTCTACTTCTACGGGAAAATATATACACCTCCGGGATGCAAATGGCCAAAAGTCTGCGCTGGTAATGATTAAGTAAAAGTAACTAATAAGCTGACTTAAGCCGAAAGTCCCAATGACACTCTTGAGTCATTGGGGCTTTTACTCTTAATCTTGCATGAGCGCAAAAACTTAGAAAAGAAAGTACATAGGTGAGAGGAGAACTAACATTTACTCCTTCAGACTTCTTTTTTTCAGTTGGAAATCCAAAGAGAGACCAAGAAAATCCCATAACACTCAAAGCTTGAAAAGGCCCTCAAACACTTAGATCATCCATAACACACTCTCTCTTCCCTGGCCATTAACGGCAGAAATTCTGTGTACAAAAGTAGAAAAGTTTCTACTTTTTCTTTCCAAAGACTAAAGAACGCTTGGCTTACGACACAGCGGATTAGACGCAATGCTTTGCATTGCTCTAGTTGAGCAACGTAGTTGCTCAACATGTTTTGATTACAAAACATAAACTCATTCCATCTCAGAAGCTTACGCCACGGGAGGATTTGTGTGGACTAAAGAAAAAAGGCAAGCAGAAAAGTCTGCTTGAATTACTGTTCTATTCACATGAGCTTCGAAGTTTATATAGTACCCATGTATACTGTTCTTCATAAAGGGGAAACGTTAAAAAAAACTAAGCGTACTCTGATATAAGCGAGCAACAAACGTCACACAAGCAACTTATCACTAACAGTATGAGTAAAGACTACGAAAAAACAGAGAATAAATAGAAAAGACAAAAATAGAAAAATGACAGAAACAAAACAGAAAAAAGATATGCACTTGACAGATGAAGGCAAAAAGAGTATACTATGGGACAGAGTTCTTGATTCTTTAGAACGTGTATGGTGCTTAAGGCGCCCTATACAATCCGAAGCCCAAGAAGCATCCACCTCGCCCTTTTCTTTCACATTTTTCCGCTTGCGGAAGGAGACCCCCATGAAGACGAAGATTTTGCTCTCGTTGGTCGTCGGACTGGCGACCTCCCTCCTGATCACCGGTTGCGGAGGTGGTGGTGATAGCCTCGCAACCCCCGCACAGGTAGTCACACAGACACCTAAACTGGCGCTAAGTATCACCTCTGCCACTTCAAACGGCGAGGGGAGTGTGAGCGGCACGTGGACCGGCAACGTCACTGGCGTGACCGGCAGTGCCACTTATGCGTGCCCAAGCGGTAGTGTCGCGGCTGCGGTTTCCGTCACGGGTAGCGCTTTCAACGCAACTCCGACATCGGAGCTGCCTGCGAGTACCACTTGTATCGCGGCGGTCACCCTGACCGCAACCGGCGTCGCACCAGCGACAACGGAGGTAACAGTGGCAACACTAGCCCCGTGGTACAAGGCTGTGGCAATCATGCCTGCGGGAACCAAGGTGTTTACCCAGCAAGTTCCGGTAGGCTGCACGAACCAAAGCCAAGCCTGCTGGCGAGAGTCACTTCTGAGCGGACTCCTGAAAGTCTCTGGGCCTGGCCAACCACTTTTCGGGCGACCGACCTACGTGATACCTCTTCAAAACAGGAACACCTCTTTTGGTGGAACTGGTCTGTACCAAATAGTGACGGTGTACGCAGACGATTTTAGTCCTGTAGACAAGGGGTCACTTACAGGTGGCAGTGTGGGTCGCTTCGAGTGGGTGATCGTTACTTCAGCCGGAACAATCAGTTACTACCCGCAGGTAAACGGATGCTCCTTGTGGGCGTATCGAGCCGATGCGAACGGCTTCACCAGCCTACAATCTCCTTGCACTCCTTGAAGCAACACGGCTGAGCTCAACCCTCAGTCAAGAATCTCCCGAAACGCAGTGATACGCTCGGGGGGTTTTTATTTCATATTTTCTTAGACACTCTCATAAAAGATATCAACATAGTAATCGTTTTTCACAATACTAATCAAACTTACAGTGCTACACTTATGTGAGCATGATATATACTCACCAAATCAAAAAACTTTTACTCGCCCTAGTCTTTGCATTCTTTTCTCTCGGCACATCACAGCTTGCCTACGCTGGACCTACTGATGTGTGTCCAGGAACAGATGTCAACCTATCCTGGGCAACAGCGGGAGTAGGAGCTCTCTGCGAAGGGACAAATGATTCCATTGACGGTAGTTGCTATTTCAGTGGGACTTTAGCTAACACAACTGGGAATACTAAGATTAATCCAACGGTATCTTGCACCGTAAAGCTCGTTTGTGATGGAAATCTCCCTGGCCAGTCCGACTCCCTCACCGTAAGAGCAGATCATTCGGGGTGTTGTGGGCAGGGAATATATGTGGGCAAACCCAATTGGATTGGTGGTGTTTGTACTGCTGCAGTCCCCACCGGTAGCTTCACCTCCTACGCTGGCTGTACTATTCCTGTTGGAGGAGCAAGCTGTGGTATCACTGTTCGTGGAACCATTTCTAATGGTATTAGTCCCTACCTTTACATTAATGGAGATCCAACGTGGTCATGGGGAGGAGAAAATGCTAATGGTGCTTTTGATAGAACAGGATGGGCACCACAAGTTGGGCCTTACAGTGTCTATATATCAATTGGTGATAGAGGTATTGGTAATCCAGGATACATAACTAATCGTGAGTGGATACATGCCACCTGCGCCGCTGGCTCCACGTGGAATGGGAGTGTGTGTGCGGCGCCTTCGCTCTCATCCTTTAGTGTCGTAGACTGTCAGATACCAGATAACTCGAAT